>NZ_PNCP01000036.1:0-278093 GCF_005886115.1 Pseudoalteromonas sp. S4492 | reverse complement strand
AGCAGCTAAAGAAGGTAAGTGTGGCGAAGGTAAATGTGGTTCTAACCACTAAACGCTCACTTAGCTTTTGAAAGGGCCGTAAAGGCCCTTTTTAGTAGGAGGTAGTATGTTAAATAAATCAGCAGCAGATTTTGGGCAAATAGGATTAGGTTTGCGCCGAGAAATGCTTGATGAAATGCTCATCGATGTTCCTAAACCCATTGAGTTCTTAGAAGTTGCGCCTGAAAATTGGCTAAAGCTTGGGGGGCGTTTTGGTAAACAATTTAAACAGCTTACTGAACAGCACGCCTTTGTTTGTCATGGCTTATCGTTATCAATTGGCTCACCAGAAGCGCTTGATATTGAATTTGTGCAATCGCTAAAAGCTTTCTTTAAAGAGCATAATATTCGTTTATTCAGCGAGCACTTAAGCTACTGCTCTGGTGAAGGGCATATGTATGATTTAATGCCTATTCCGTTTACTGAAGAGGCTATTAAACATGTGGCCTCTCGTATTAGGCAAGTACAAGATATTCTAGAGCAGCCAATTGCTATCGAAAATGTCTCTTACTATGGCGCGCCTGGCCAACAAATGACTGAACTTGAGTTCACTAATGCAGTGTTAGAAGAAGCCGATTGTCAATTACTGCTTGATGTGAATAACATTTACGTTAATTCGATTAATCATGGTTATGATGCTGAGCAGTTTTTAGCTGCATTACCAACAAAGCGCATCGCCTATGGACATGTTGCGGGTCATTATACTGAAGCTGAAGATTTATTGGTTGATACCCATGGTGCGCCTGTCATTGACCCTGTTTGGCGATTGCTTGAAAAAGCTTATGACGTTCATGGGGTATTTCCCACCTTATTAGAACGTGATTTTAATATTCCGCCGATGAGTGAGTTATTAGTAGAGCTTAAAACCATTGAAACACTGCAGCACACAGCCAATAAGCAAAATCAAGTAACGGTGAAACACAGTGCCTAATCATTTTATGCAAGTACAGCAAGCGTTTATGGCGCATATCCGCGACCCTGAGCAACATGCTAAGCCCAGTGATGTTTCAGAGCGCCGTATGGCAGTTTATCGCGACTTATTTTTTAATAATGTGGATGGGTTTGTCAGCTCTGCCTATCCTGTTCTAAAAAGTTTATATTCAGAGCAAGCGTGGCACAGACTCGTTAGGCAGTTTTTTAGTCAACATAATTGTAAATCGCCTTATTTTTTAGATATTGCCGGGGAGTTTTTGGCCTTTCTTGCAGATGACTATGAAATGCAAAGTGATGATCCTGCGTTCATGTTAGAACTGGCGCATTATGAGTGGGTTGAGCTCGATGTGTCGGTTGCGAAGGAGCTGGAAAACGAAACGAACTTATCGGCTCATCAAGTCACCAGTTCTGCATTGTATTTAAGCTCCCTTGCTCGCAATTTGAGTTATCGTTTTCCAGTTCATACCATCAGTGTGGATAACCAACCAAGTGAGCCCGCAGCTGAGGCAAGCTATTTTGTGGTATATCGGGATAGCGATGACGAAGTGCAGTTTTTATCAACTAATGCGATGACCGCGTTACTGCTAAACATGATTGAATCTCAGCCAGGAATCGATTTAAACCATGTGTGCCAAGTAGTTGCAGAGCATGCACCTCAGTTTAGTCAAGAACAGCTTTATCAAGGAGCGCTTAATACCTTAAGTGCCATGGCTGAACGAGGCATTGTGGTGACTAATACATTGGTTTAAAAATCGGCTAAAGCTCTTTATTGATGAGGGCAGTTCGACTATTATGTCCGCCTTATTTTGTCGTGCTTAAATAAAGGTAGTAACTATGTCGAATGATAAAGACTTTAAAGATCCGTTCAATGCAACTTATTTCATTGCGTTTTTAGCTGTATTCGGTGGCATTGGCTGCCTTAACGCTATCCTTGGTTGGATCACTTCTTTATCTTAATCTGCGTAAGCAAATTTAAGACAATAGGCTGCATTATGCAGCCTTTTTTATTGCTACTTATATTATTTCGAAACTTGCTACCGACTTTCTACTAAGGTGATGTTATACTCTCGAGCTTTGTTAGATAAACTTTTTGAGCAGTATAATTATGACTCAAGCAACTTCAACGCTCATCAAACAGAGCATTGCAACGATCGCTGATTACCCTAAGCCGGGCATTATGTTCCGCGATGTAACCACTTTAATGGCTAACGCTGAGGCATTTAAAGCAACTATCGACAGCTTTATTGCCGCATATAAAGACCAAGGTTTTACAAAAATCATTGGTACTGAATCACGTGGCTTTATTTTTGGTGCGCCACTGTCATATGCACTTGGTGTTCCGTTCATTCCAGTTCGTAAACCGGGCAAACTTCCTCGCGAAGTGATTTCACAAAGCTACCAATTAGAGTATGGTGAAGATACTCTTGAGCTTCATACAGATGCAATTGTCCCTGGCGATAAAGTGTTATTAGTAGACGACTTACTGGCTACAGGTGGCACAATCGAAGCAACGGCAAAATTAGTCGCTAAGCTAGGCGGTAACGCAACTGATGCTGCATTTGTTGTTTCTTTACCTGAACTGGGTGGTGAACAACGTGTTGCTGATATGGGCATCAAAATCTTAAAGTTGGTTGAATTCGAAGGCGAATAATTAATGAGTTATCAGGTTCTAGCAAGGAAATGGCGACCACAAACCTTTCACGAGTTAGTGGGGCAGTCTCATGTTAAACAAGCATTAGTTAATGCATTAACACAAAATAGACTCCATCATGCTTATCTCTTTACTGGAACCCGTGGGGTGGGTAAAACAACCATCGCACGTATATTCGCAAAAAGCCTCAACTGCGATAAGGGTATCTCTGCTGAGCCATGCGGCCAATGTTCAAGTTGTACTGACATCGAAGCAGGTCGTTATATTGATTTATTAGAAATCGATGCGGCATCGCGTACTAAAGTAGAAGATACCCGCGAAATCCTTGATAACGTTCAATACGCTCCAACACGTGGACGTTACAAGGTATACCTAATCGATGAAGTTCACATGCTGTCAAAGCATAGTTTCAATGCTTTACTAAAAACATTGGAAGAGCCCCCGGAGCATGTGAAGTTTTTATTAGCGACAACCGATCCGCAAAAACTGCCTGTGACGATCTTATCGCGTTGCTTACAGTTTAATTTAAATGCTTTGTCGCAATCAGAAATTCATGATCAACTTGCCCATGTTCTTAATCAAGAACAACTAAGTTTTGACGATAAATCACTGTCTATTTTGGCGAAAGCAGCTGACGGCAGTATGCGTGATGCACTGAGCCTTACAGACCAAGCAATTGCGCAAACCAATGGCAATATTAATCATCAGGCTGTGCAAACCATGCTTGGCTTGATGGATACCCAATATAGCCAAACCATGTTAGCAGCGTTACTGTGCCAAGATGGCGATGCATTACTTCAAGAAGTAAAAGCAGTTGTTAGCCGAAACCCTAATTTTGTAGCCTTGCTCGACGATTTAATTGCACTTACGCATCTTATTCAACTTGTGCAACTCGTGCCTAGTGCAGCGGCACTTGATGATACTAACCGAGATTTTATTGAGCAGGTGGCACAAACCACTGATGCACAGCAGATGCAGGTTTACTACCAATTACTATTAAATGGTAAAAAGGATTTGCAATGGGCACCCGATGCTAAACTTGGCTTTGAAATGATCATGTTGCGACTGCTCGCATTCCAACCTACTCAATTTGCACAAAGCCAAACTCCAGCGAATACCCAGCAGCAGGTTAAGCCAACAGGCGCCAGTGCTCTGCGCGATATTTTAAAAAAATCAACGGCGCAACGTGAACAAGCTGCATCAGCCCAAGCACCAGTAACGCAAAGCTCTGAGCATACAAATCCTGTGCCTTCAGAGGCTCAGCAAACACAAGCAGCACCTATTCAAACAGCTAGGGCAGAAACGGCACAAAGCCAAGAGTCTGATCAGCAAGTTGAAGCTAAGCCTTTAGAACAATCTGCTCAACCAGCTGAAACTGCAATGGCCGCTGACGTTAAACCAGTGCCACAACAGCAAGAGCAAAGTAATTCAGAACAGATGCCTGCTGCTGATTATTCTTCACAAGCTTACTCTACACCAGAGTACTCTTCGCAAGATTACATGGATGATGATGCAGAAATGGATCCATCACTTGCTGCGCAATACGATGATGTGATGAATAGCGCCTATGATCAGGGCTTTACAGCAAATGAAGCTGCTGCGTCCCAGCAACAGCAAACTGCACCTGCACAATTGCAACAGCAGCAAAGCCAAGCGCAATCGGCTATTGCACGTATTTTACAAGACCGTAATATCTCAGGAGCCGGGCGTTTAAGTGGTGCGGCGACGCAAACGGATGTAAAAGCAGAGCCACAGCCTGAAGCAAAGCCGGTAGTAGAGCCGCTCAGGCAACAAAACCAAGCCACGACCAATATTCAGCCTCAGCAGCAAGCAATGGCTGCTGAAGTAAAAAAGCCCATCCCCCAGCAAACGGGGGAGAGCACTAATAAAGTAAAAAAAGTCGACTTTAGAGAAAAGCATCAAACAATCACCGAAAATTTAGCGCCAGAGCTGCTTGAGCAGATCAATCCGCAAAAAGCGCCAGAGCCAGTCGTTGAAGAAGCTAGTATTCCGGTACCCGATGATTTTGAAAGCCCGATCAGCAGTATTAAATTTGCACACGAACAAGATGAATGGGCGTATTTAATAAAACGCATGGGACTGGGTGGGCGCATGCGCCAATTTGCGTTGCATTCAATCTTTACCAAGCAGAATAATCAGCTGCACATTGAAGTTGATTCATCACAGCGCCATTTAGATAGCGCTGTGCTAAGACAAAAGCTCAATGCCGCATTAAGTGAAATTTACGGCCATAATGTTGAGCTTAGTATCGAGTTTGCTGATGGCGTAATTGATTCACCGTATTTAATTCAACAAAAAATTGATGCGGGACGTCATCAACAAGCGATTGATGTAATAAATAGCGATGAAAATATAGTGCAATTTCAGCAGTTATTTAGCGCTATAATCGATGAAAACAGTATTCAGGCATTGTAATTAGTTACAATAGCCCTTATCTTCATGCCAATTAAAGTAGTTTAGAAAGAGAGACAGTTATGTTTAAAGGTGGAATGGGTAACATGATGAAGCAAGCGCAGCAAATGCAAGAGCGCATGCAAAAAGCCCAAGAAGAAATCGCAAACCTTGAAGTTGTAGGTGAAGCAGGTGCAGGCCTAGTTAAAGTAACTATGCTTGGTAACCACAATGTTCGTCGTGTTGAATTAGATGACAGCCTAATGGAAGACGACAAAGACATGATCGAAGATTTATTAGCGGCAGCGTGTAATGATGCTGTTCGTCGTGTTGCTGAAGAAACTCAAGAGCGCATGAGCAAAGTAACTGGCGGTATGCAATTACCACCAGGTATGAAAATGCCATTCTAAGTGATTTTGTATGCAACTATCTCCTAGTTTAACACAGCTAATTGAAGCGCTAAGATGTCAGCCGGGCATAGGCCCTAAGTCGGCACAGCGCATCGCTTTTCATTTGCTTGAGCGTGACCGTCAGGGTGGTAAACAGCTTGGTCATGCATTAACCAAAGCAATGGATGAAGTAGGGCATTGTCAATCTTGTCGTACTTTTACAGAGCAAGCTGTATGCGATATTTGTTTAAGTGTTAAACGCCAAGATAGTGGTTTATTGTGTGTGGTCGAATCACCAACCGATGTACTCGCTATTGAGCAAACTGGTCAATATCAAGGGCTTTACTTTGTTTTAATGGGTCACTTGTCGCCAATTGATGGCATAGGACCAAAAGAAATTGGCCTTGATATTCTTGAAAGCAAGTTGCAACAAGGCGGTATTAATGAGGTGATCCTCGCAACAAATCCAAGTGTTGAGGGGGAAACCACCGCTCATTATATTGCTGAGCTTTGCCACAAGTACCAAGTGAGTGCATCTCGTATTGCTCACGGTGTGCCTGTTGGTGGTGAGCTCGACTTACTTGATGGCATGACCCTAATGCATGCATTTAGTGGACGACGCGCCGTAAACCAAAACTAATACCTGATATGGTATCAAAAGCCTGCTTTAAGCAGGCTTTTTTGTTTGTAAGATGTTACTTAAGTGGGTACGGTTTAATTTGTGTTTTAATTGTAGTATTGTCTTATTAAGTGGTTTGATAAGGATTTTAAACAATGAAAATACTGATAACACTTAGCTTTTTATATACATTCTCTTCAGTTGCATTTGCTACAGATACAAAATGCAATCTGGTTAATCAGAAACCTGAATTTTACAAAGAATGCCCATTAAAACTTTTGGTCACTGCTAAAGATACACTCACGGTTGAGGGTGAGCGTATAAATGAAGGGAATAAATTAACCATAAAATATTTCTTCACAGTTACTACAGAGTCTAACTACAAAGGCGCTTGGTTACTGAGTAATAAAGAAAGTATCAAATTAAATAATATTAACATTGAATTGCCACAGAGAAACTGTGTATTTAATGAATGTAAATTTTCAGATTACATTCATTCTTTAGAGTTAAATTCTTTTGAGAAATCAGTAGCTAATAATATTGATAGACAAGTACTAATTAAAAAAGTTGATGAGAAGCTAGTTGAATTAGGAGCTGAGCTTACGCCTACTGATGTGCAAACCTCGCTAGATGTTTTCTTAAAAGATTCAAACAAACCAGTGTTCTTTAAGTTTCTAAATTCGCAAGGGGATTTTACTGCTTACTTCAAGTCTAATATTGACTCTGATGGAAAAATGTATCCTTCTGAATTTATATATAAAGTTTATAGTCAAGGTGAAAATACTTGGCTAGGGAACCGAAATTATGATCTTGAAGCAAGTCATGCTATGTGGACTTTTCTTGGTGAAAAAAATTTAAGAAGAGTTAAAGAGTGTTCTCATTTGAACGTTTCTGTATTGCGCTCGAACAAAGAATTACAGACCTTACCTGCTACTCAGTGCTCATATTTTTGATGCAATTGTTTATTCATTAATAGATTAAGTATCACTTATTAATTAGAGATCTTGTTTTAGGTTGGAATCAGTATTGAAACCTCCAATGTTAATATCTTAAATATAATTGATAAGTTTTACTCGTAATAGCCGATATGAAAGTTGCTAATTAGATGGAGCAACCTCAATTTTCCCCGCAAATTTAATTTTTTGCCTTGAAGTTCAAAAAGCCTGCCCCATATATGAGTCATAGTGCAGATTAGACACTTTGTTAATTGGAGATTTACACAATGACTGCAGCACAAAAAGAAACATTAGGCTTTCAAACAGAAGTCAAACAACTATTAAACCTGATGATTCACTCTCTTTACTCTAATAAAGAGATTTTCCTACGTGAGCTTGTATCAAACGCGTCAGATGCAGCAGATAAATTGCGTTTCCTAGCGCTTTCTAATGGCGATTTATACGAAAACGATGCAGATTTGAAAGTCCGTATCAGCGCCGATAAAGACGCAAACACGGTCACCATTACTGATAACGGTATTGGTATGAGCCGTGAAGATGTGATCAATTCACTGGGTACGATTGCCAAATCAGGCACCGCAGAATTTTTCCAGAACCTAACAGGTGACCAAAGCAAAGATTCACAATTGATTGGTCAATTTGGTGTGGGTTTTTACTCAGCATTTATCGTTGCTGATAAAGTAACCGTACGTACGCGTAAAGCAGGTGAAAGCCAAGGTATCGAATGGCAATCTGCAGGTGAAGGCGATTACACCTTACAAGAGATTGAGAAACCAACACGCGGTACTGAAATTATTCTTCACCTTCGTGAAGACGAAACAGAATTTGCTGATGAGTTCCGTTTACGTAGCATCGTAACTAAATACTCTGATCATATTTCGATTCCTGTTGAAATGTATAAAGCAGAAGTACCAGAGTCAGAAGGTCCAGATGGCGAAAAAATTCCTGCGCAGCCAGGCGAGTGGGAAGGTATTAACCGCGCGACAGCACTATGGACTCGTGATAAGTCAGAAGTCACAGACGAAGAGTACAAAGAGTTTTATAAGCACATTGGCCATGATTGGGAAGAGCCGTTAAGCTGGGCACATAACAAGGTTGAAGGTAAAACTGAATACACGAGCTTGTTATATATTCCTAAAAAAGCGCCTTTTGATTTATGGAACCGTGACCGCCAAACGGGTTTAAAACTATACGTACAACGCGTTTTCATTATGGATGACGCAGAGCAATTCATGCCAAGTTACCTTCGCTTTGTAAAAGGTCTGCTTGATTCAAACGACTTACCACTTAACGTGTCGCGTGAAATCTTACAAGATAACAAGGTAACGCAAGCAATCCGTAAAGGTTGTACATCGCGTGTACTGAAAATGCTTGAGCGCATGGCGAAAAATCGTGAAGAAGATTACCAAACGTTCTGGAATGAATTTGGTCAGGTGTTAAAAGAAGGTCCAGCTGAAGATATGGCAAACAAAGAAGCCATTGCTAAGCTATTGCGTTTTGCTTCTACACACACTGACGAAAGCACACAAAATGTATCGCTTGAGCAATACATTGAGCGTATGAAGCCAGAGCAAGATAAAATCTACTATGTGGTTGCAGATTCGTTTGCAGCAGCGAAGAGCTCACCACATTTAGAGATCTTCCGTAAGAAAGGCATCGAAGTATTGCTACTAAGCGACCGTGTTGATGAGTGGATGATGAGCTACTTAACTGAGTTCAACGAAAAATCATTCCAGTCAATCACCCGTGGTGACTTAGATTTAGGCAACATGGATGACGAAGACACGAAAAAAGCGCAAGAAGAGTCAGAAAAAGAAGTTGCTGGCCTAGTTGAGCGTATTAAAACTGCGTTAGGTGATAATGTTAAAGATGTACGCTTTACGCATCGTTTAACAGACTCACCAGCTTGTGTTGTTGCTGATGAGCATGATATGAGCTCGCAAATGCAAAAGCTAATGGAGTCTGTAGGTCAAACTGTACCTGAGCAAAAGCCAATTTTTGAGCTTAACCCTGAGCATCAGCTTGTTAAACACTTAAACGTTGAACAAGATGAAGACAAGTTTGCCCAGTGGTCACATGTACTTCTTGACCAAGCATTACTGGCCGAGCGCGGTACGTTAAAAGACCCAGCAGGCTTTGTAACTCGTTTGAACAAACTTATGCTAGATTTAAGCAAATAAGCGTTTTAACTGAATGAGTTGAAAAAGGGAGCAAGGCTCCCTTTTTTATTGCTGCTAATATAGGCAATTGGTATAAGTTACTTGAGGTATAGCCTCAGTTGTGGAAGAATTCAGGCTCTAAAAACAAAACTCCACTGATCGACCATTTTTAAGATTAGTATCACACAGAGGACAATGATATGCGCATTATTCTTTTGGGCGCGCCGGGTGCAGGTAAAGGTACTCAAGCTCAGTTTTTGATGGACAAATACGGTATTCCACAAATTTCTACGGGCGATATGCTGCGTGCAGCAATCAAAGAAGGTACACCACTTGGTCTTGAAGCTAAAAAAGTAATGGATGCAGGTCAATTAGTATCTGACGAAATTATTATCGGTCTAGTTAAAGAGCGCATCGCTAAGCCAGATTGCGAAAAAGGTTTCTTACTAGACGGTTTCCCACGTACGATCCCTCAAGCTGATGCAATGAAAGAGAATGGTGTGGTTGTTGATCACGTTATCGAGTTTGACGTTGCTGACGAAATCATTGTTGAGCGTATGGGCGGCCGTCGCGTACACCCAGGTTCTGGTCGTGTTTATCACGTTGTTTATAATCCACCAAAAGTTGATGGCAAAGATGATATCACAGGTGAAGACCTTATCATTCGTGATGACGACACTGAAGAAACAGTGCGTAAGCGTTTAGGTATCTACCACGACCAAACTAAACCATTAGTTGATTACTACCAAGCTGAAGCAACAGCAGGCAACACTCAGTACCACAAGTTAGACGGTACACAAGCTGTTGAAGCTGTTAGCCAACAACTTGGTGAGCTTTTAGGTTAATAGCCTAATTGCAGATATGAAAAAACCGCCATTTGGGCGGTTTTTTTATGCGAGTTGATATTGAGTTTTTACAGTTTTTTCAACGCAGCAATAGCGCTGTCGTAATCAGGCTCTTTTGAAAGGTTATCAACGAGCTGTTTGTAAACGATTTTATGCTCTTTATCTAATACAAATACCGCACGGGTTAGTAGGCCCATATCCTTGATAATCAAACCGTAGTTCTTACCAAAGTCATGCCATACAGAATCCGATAAAGTCACCACTTTGTCGATATTCTCTGCTTTACAAAAACGTTTTTGAGCAAATGGTAAGTCAGCGCTTAGAGTAAGCATGGCTACACTTGGGTATTCTGAAGCTACCTTTTCATTAAAGTGTTTGGTTTGAATACTGCATACACCGGTGTCTAAACTTGGCACTACGCTTAAAAGCACCGCTTGGCCTTGGTAGTTGTCTAGTGTGACGGGTGTAAAGCTACCATCTACTACTTTAAAATTAGGTGCATTTTGACCAACTTCAACACCTTGTCCTAGTAAGGTGACAGGCTTTGACTGCGCAGAAACCTTACCAGCATCTAAACTATTTTCTGATAAATCACCCGCATAACTAAACGTGCATACTGCACCAAGTGCAAATATAAGTGGACGTAACATAATAAGATTCCTTCAAATTAACGCATTTAACATCAGTGTATTATACTCAAGGAGTCGGTCCAAGGATTAGTACAATTTAAAATTGTAAATAACCAATAGTTTGATTAACATGTGTTCGTGACCCTATTTTTTATATATAAAAATAAGAATAAAGTTACTAGTCAAATTTGTGTCTAGTTAAAAAGTACGGATTTAGAGAGAGAGTATGTCAACATCGGTATTAGTTTGTGATGATTCAAAGTTAGCTCGTCGACAATTAGCGCGCTCTTTACCCGATGATTGGGATATTAAAGTTGAGTTTGCTGAGGACGGTGTGCACTGTATTGAGCAAATCAAAAAACTCCAGCCAGAAATTCTATTTCTCGATTTAAACATGCCTGAAATGGATGGTTACGAAGTACTTCAAGCCATTCAAGATCAAGGCCTTCATGTGCTTACTGTCGTTGTTTCTGGTGATATCCAGCCTAACGCCCATCAACGTGTGCTTGAGTTAGGTGCTATCGATTTTATTCAAAAACCGTGTTCTGCAGAAAAGCTTGCCAATATCATCGAGCATTATGGCATTAAAGACAAAGCCATGCGTGAACGACTTGCTAATAAGCTAGGTGAGCAAGTTGACCCTGATGTACGTGACATCTATCAAGAACTCACAAACGTGGCTATGGGGCAAGCAGGGGACTTATTAGCGCGTCTTCTTAATGTATTCGTAAAACTTCCAATCCCTAATGTAAATGTATTAGAAGTAAATGAGCTAGATATGGCTCTACGCTCAATTGATGCTAACGCAACGACATCAGGTGTATGCCAAGGATTTATTGGCGGCGGTGTGTCTGGTGAAGCCTTATTACTGCTAAATGATTCAAGCTTTAAAGAAATTGCATCACTAATGAATTACGAAGGTGAGCTTAACGATAAAGTTGAGCTTGAGCTGTTGATGGATGTCAGCAACATTCTGATAGGTGCAATACTATCAGGGCTTTCAAAACAGCTCGATATGCGTTTTAGCCAAGGTCATCCGGTGGTACTTGGCCAGCATTGTGATGTGACCGATTTAGTAAAAGCCAATAAATCTCGCTGGCAACGAACGCTGGCGATTGAGATCAGCTATGGCATCGAAAATCACAATATCAACTGTGATTTGATGTTGCTGTTCACCGAGGACTCATTAAAAACCCTTAAGTACAAAGTAGCTTATTTATTAGAAGACTAGACTATGCCTGCAGCCGATTTTAATATGAATGAACTCCATTGGTTAATGGATATGTTTAATACCGTTGATGTAGGCCTAGTAGTGCTCGATAGAGACTATAAAGTGTGCATATGGAATGGGTTTATGGAAAACCATTCAGGCTTGCTACCCAGTGCGGTGAAAGACAAAGATCTGTTCGACTTATTTCCATCAATCGATGAAAAGTGGTTCCGCAGCAAATCAGAGTCTGTGTTCATCCTAAATAATCGCTCGTTTACTATCTGGGAGCAGCAGCCGTATATTTTCCGCTTTAAAAATTACCGCCCAATTACAGGTAAAGCGGATCATATGTATCAAAATGCCACCTTTATACCACTGACGACGACCACAGGCGAAGTGTCGCATATTTGTATCATTATTTATGATGTGACCGATGAAGCAGTGAATAAAAAAGAGCTAGAAGAAGCCAACAGCAAGCTTGAACAAATGAGCCGCACTGATGCACTTACCAAGCTTACCAATCGCGGTTATTGGGAAGAAAAGTTACGCAAAGAATATATGCGTATTGTTCGTAGTGGCGGGTGCAGCACCTTATTGATGTTCGATATTGATCACTTTAAAAAGGTCAATGATGAACATGGTCACCGCGGTGGGGATGAGGCGTTGCGTCATATTGCAGACTTGCTTCGTAAAACTCTACGTGAAACAGACTTAGCAGGACGCTACGGTGGGGAAGAGTTTGCGGTAACCTTGCTCGATACTGATCATGAAGGAGCGCATATCTTCGCTGAGCGATTAAGAACGCTGATTGAGAATTCATCGATTTACTTTGGTGGCAAACAAATTCAACTGACGGTTAGCATCGGTTTTGCGTGCTTTGACGAGAAATTTGATCGTTACGAAAAATGGGTTGAAGCGGCAGACAAAGCCTTGTATCACTCTAAAGAAAATGGCCGTAACAGGGTGACAGCTTATACAGATTTATAAAGAAGGGGCTAATAAGCCCCTTTTTCATAACAATTCTATTAAGTAATACCGGTTAAACACCAAGCGGCGGTAAAACGAGAATATCCGTTTTAAGTAGTTTCATAACCTTTTCTGCGGTATTACCAATTAAATGACCTTTAATACCGGTATTACCTACCGAGCCCATAATCACTAAATCGGCATTTAATTTTGCTGCAATACTTGGGATCACTTGCTCAACGACACCCGCTTTAATCTCAAGTTTATCTTTTAAGTCATGTGCTTCAATTAAGGCACGCTGCGCTATCGGTAGCTTCTCGAATGCATTAATGACTTGCTCATCTGAAAATACAATCCCCAAATCACGTAAAAACGGCGATACATGCACGGTATAACAGGCATAAAACTCGCTGTTGTAGTCATTAGCATAGGCTAATCCCGCTTTAATAATCGCTTCGTTTAAGCGGTATTTGGTTGCTTTTTCGCTGCCCAAATCAAGCGCAGCTAACACATTGGTATTGTTTCGCCATTTGTTATCAGCAGCTAAATAAAGTGGTAACGGGCTAAAGCGAATAAGTTGCCAGTCAAGCTCTGTAAATTGCGTTTGTTCGTCAATATGGCGAGTTTTAATCAGCATTTCATAATCTGACGTATCAAGTTCATTGGCAAGCCACTGCACTGGGTTTTCATGCCACAGTGTTTGCAACGTATAGCTGCTAGCGTCTAAATGCTCGCTAATAAGAGGGCTTAGCGCATTACGAACTTTTGCGAGCTCTTTATCTTGAATAGCGAGCGCTTCATCGGGTGGAATAGAATATAAAATACTGTTGGTGTCTTCATAGCTAAAGGCGACGATATCAATATGCTTCACTCCTTTGGCTTTTTGTTTTGCGTGTAATATTGACGTTTTAGCATCGGCTATCGAGTCGATGATCACCAGTATTTTTTTATCCATTTTGCCTACTCTGTTGTGTGTCGGGTATCACTGCTTGGGCATTCACCCAATAATGAAACTTCACCTGTTGAGGTTTCTTGTTCCAGTTTTACCTTAAAGCCCCATAGCCTGTAAAGGTGTTTTAGTACTTCATCTTTTGATTTCGCTAATGGAATATTGTTATGGGGTACATAACGCAGGGTAAGTGAACGATCTCCTCTAATATCAACGTTATAGACTTGAATGTTTGGTTCGTGATTACTTAAGTTATATTGTGCAGAGAGCGTTTCACGAACCTTGTGATAGCCCATTTCATCATGAATAGCGCCGACATTTAGGGTTGGCTCTTTTTCATGATCAATAATGGTAAAGAGCTTAAAATCACGGATAATTTTTGGCGATAAAAACTGGCTAATAAAGCTCTCGTCTTTAAAGTTTTGCATTGCAAAGTGCAGGGTTTCTAACCAATCACTGCCGGCATACTCCGGAAACCATTTCTTGTCTTCTTCGGTTGGGTTTTCGCAAATACGGCGAATATCAACCATCATATTAAAGCCAAGAGCATAAGGGTTGATCCCTGAATAATAATTGCTGTTGTAGGGCGGTTGATACACTACATTGGTGTGGCTTTGTAAAAACTCGAGCATAAAGGCATCGGTGAGCTTACCTTCATCGTACAGGTGGTTCAAAATGGTGTAATGCCAAAACGTAGCCCAGCCCTCATTCATCACTTGAGTTTGTTTTTGGGGGTAAAAATATTGCGAAATTTTACGCACAATACGAATTACTTCACGCTGCCATGACTCAAGCAGCGGCGCATTTTTTTCGATGAAATATAAAATGTTTTCTTGTGGCTCAGCAGGGAAGCGGCGCTCACGTTTTTTTGATTCTTGCTGCGAAGTAGGGATTGTGCGCCACAACTCGTTGACTTGCGATTGTAAGTAATCTTCACGTTCTTGCTGGCGCTTTTGTTCTTCGTACAGTGAAATACGTTGCGGGCGTTTGTAGCGGTCCACACCGTAATTCATTAACGCATGGCATGAGTCGATGAGATTCTCAACTTCATTGATGCCGTATTTTTCTTCGCATTTAGCAATATAATTTTTGGCAAATAATAAGTAATCGATGATTGAACTGGCATCAGTCCAAGTTTTAAAAAGGTAATTACCTTTAAAAAATGAATTGTGGCCATAGCAAGCGTGCGCCATTACCAAGGCTTGCATTGGCAGGGTGTTTTCTTCCATTAAATAAGCAATACACGGATCTGAGTTAATCACAATCTCATAAGCAAGACCCATTTGCCCACGTTTATAGTTTTGTTCTGTTTGAATGAATTTTTTACCATACGACCAGTGGCTATAGCCAATCGGCATACCCACACTCGAATAGGCATCCATCATTTGTTCAGCAGTGATCACCTCAATTTGATTTGGGTAGGTATCGAGTTTATAAATTTTCGCTACCCGTTCAATCTCAGTTTGATACTCTGCTAATAAATCAAATGTCCAATCAGGACCGTCGCTAATACGTTTATCGGCCATACTTTACCTCACTCGCAAGGCTATGCGACGCCTTGCTGCTGACGATTCTTTTTAAATAATTCACGGAAAATTGGGTAAATGTCCTCAACGCCACGAATGTGTTGCATGGCAAAATTGTCGTGGGTTTGTGCTATCGATTGATACTCACGCCATAAGCTTTGATGAGCACGGGCGGTAATTTCAATATAGGCGTAATAGCGCACCGCCTTTAACAGTTTATTACGTAAAATTTCGCCACAGTTTGGCGAGTCATCGGCCCAGTTATCGCCATCAGAGGCTTGTGCTGCGTAAATGTTCCACTCTTCAGGGTTATAACGCTCGGCGATGATTTCGTTCATCAGTTTCAATGCACTTGAAACGATGGTGCCACCCGTTTCTTGAGAATAGAAAAACTCTTGCTCATCGACTTCTTTCGCTTGGGTATGATGACGAATGTAGACTACCTCTATATTTTTGTAGCTACGGGTTAAAAATTGATACAGTAAAATATAAAAGCGTTTTGCCATGTCTTTGGTGGCTTGATCCATCGAGCCTGACACATCCATTAAACAAAACATCACGGCTTTGCTTGTAGGGTGTGGTCGTTTTTCATAGTTACGAAAACGTAAGTCGTAATTATCAATAAAAGGCACCGCTTTAATGCGACTTTGCAGCTCCTCAATTTGGCGTTCAAGTAAAGCGATGGCCGCTTTATTAGGCTGCTCTTCTGCTTTGAGTAACGCGAGTTGTCCTTCAAGCTCTGCAAGGTGACGTTTTTTGCCTGCGGTCATTGCCACCCTGCGGGCGAGTGAACCTTGTAATGAACGAACAATATCAATATTACTGGGCATGCCGTCGTTACAAAAACCAGCACGATGGGTTTTCATTTGCACCAGTTTATCGAGCTGGTTTTGTTGCAGATTAGGTAGTTCAAGGTCTTCGAACAATAAGTCTAGGTATTCATCTTTTGAAATAGAGAATACAAAGTCGTCTTGTCCTTCACCAGAGTCACTGGCTTCACCTTCGCCACTGCCTCCCCCTTGACCGCCTCCTTGCGGGCGCTTGATTCTGTCGCCCGTAGAGAATTGGTCATTACCAGGGTGGATCTGTTCACGGTCGCCACCACGTCCTTGATGAAAAATAGGCTCACTGATATCACGTTGCGGAATCGAGATACTCTCGCCGCTAGTGGTATCGGTTACGCTACGCTTATTAATGGCATCAGATACCGCTTCTTTAATCTGTTTTTTATAACGCCTGATGAACCGTTGACGATTCAAGGTACTTTTGTTTTTTCCATTCAGGCGTCGGTCAATAAAATGCGCCATAACAACCCCCTTAAAACAAACGTTTTTTACTGCGATTTTCTAACGCGTAAATACCATTCAGAAAGTAAACGTACTTGTTTTTGGGTATAGCCTTTCTCAACCATACGATTGACAAAGTCTTCGTGTTTTTTCTGATCTTCAGCAGAGGTTTTCGCATTGAAGGAAATAACCGGCAGCAGATCTTCGGTATTTGAGAACATTTTCTTCTCAATAACCGTGCGAAGTTTTTCGTAGCTGGTCCAAAGCGGATTCTTGCCTTGGTTGTGCGCACGCGCACGTAGTACGAAATTGACTATTTCATTACGGAAATCTTTAGGGTTTGAAATACCCGCAGGTTTTTCAATCTTCTCAAGCTCTGCGTTAAGTGCAGCACGGTCAAATAGCTGGCCAGTATCTGGGTCGCGGTATTCTTGATCTTGGATCCAGAAATCAGCATACGTCACGTAGCGGTCAAAGATGTTTTGCCCATATTCAGAGTACGATTCTAAGTAGGCCGTTTGTAACTCTTTACCAATAAACTCCACGTACTGAGGAATGAGATACCCTTTTAAGTGGCTTAAGTAACGCTCTTCAACGTCGGCGGTAAATTGCTCACGCTCTATTTGCTGCTCAAGAACATAGAATAAGTGCACTGGGTTGGCCGCCACTTCAGTGGTATCGAAGTTAAACACTCGCGATAGAATTTTAAACGCAAAGCGGGTAGAGAGCCCGGTCATGCCTTCATCAACACCCGCGTAGTCGCGGTACTCTTGATACGACTTCGCTTTCGGGTCGGTGTCTTTTAAGCTTTCACCATCATAGACGCGCATTTTTGAATAAATACTTGAGTTTTCAGGCTCTTTCATACGAGAAAGGGTGGTAAATTGTGCCAGTGTTTTTAATGTGCCCGGTGCACAAGGGGCATCATGTAATTCACTGTTTTCAAGCAATTTATTGTAAATCTTAACTTCTTCAGAAACACGTAAACAGTAAGGCACTTTGACGATGTAAACACGGTCTAAAAATGCTTCATTGTTTTTGTTGTTTTTAAATGTTTGCCACTCAGATTCATTTGAGTGAGCTAAAATCATGCCGCTAAACGGCAGGGCACTGATACCTTCTGTGCCGTTGTAGTTACCTTCTTGCGTGGCTGTAAGTAGTGGGTGTAGCACCTTGATTGGCGCTTTAAACATTTCCACAAACTCCATTAAGCCTTGATTTGCTAAACAAAGCGCACCTGAATAGGCATACGCATCAGGGTCGTTTTGCGCAAAGTGTTCAAGCTGGCGAATATCGACTTTACCGACTAGCGCTGAAATGTCTTGGTTGTTTTCATCGCCCGGCTCGGTTTTAGCAATCGCAACTTGATTTAAAATAGATGGGTAGCGCTTAACCACTCTGAATTGGCTAATATCACCATTAAATTCACTTAAGCGTTTTGCAGCCCACGGTGACATCACCGTTTTTAAATAACGCGGTTTAATGCCGTATTCTTTTTCTAAAAGCTCAGCGTCTTCATTTGGGTCAAATAACGCTAAAGGGTGGTCGTTAACAGGCGAGCCTTTAATCGAATAAATAGGTACCTGCTGCATTAAGTATTTAAGCTTTTCAGCAATGGATGATTTACCACCACCTACCGGGCCAAGTAAATACAGTACTTGCTTACATTCTTCTAAGCCTTGCGCAGCATGTTTTAAATAAGAGACGATTTGCTCAATGGCATCTTCCATACCATAAAAATCGTGAAATGCAGGGTAGCGTGCGACTACGCGATTAGAAAACAGCCTGCTTAAGCGCGCATCGGTTGAAGTGTCGATAATCTCCGGCTCACCGATGGCCATTAATAGCCGCTCTGGTGCGCTGGCATAAGCTGATTTATCCTTCTTACAGATCTCGAGAAATTCCTCAATACTGTATTCTTCTTCTTGCGCTGCTTCGTATCGTGATTGGTAATGCTCAAAAATACTCATAGAGACCTCCGAAAACCCGCTAAAATGACGTGTAATTAGATTAAGAGAAAAGCAAAGGCTAATTAAAGCTTAGTCACGATTTTGAATTTTTGCGCAAGAAAATTAAGAATTTAATTGAAAAAAGCTCATCTTGATTACGCTTTTTGGCTGAGGGCTTGGCTGCGACTTAGAAGGGGCGTGCACTGGCAATAAAAAAGACGCCGAAGCGTCTTTTTTTGATTACTGCTAGTAACAGAAGATTAAGCGAAGTTAGCGTTCGCGAAGTCCCAGTTAACTAATGCCCAGAAACCTTTTAGGTAATCTGGACGAACGTTACGGTAATCGATGTAGTAAGCGTGTTCCCAAAGATCCACAGTTAGGATTGGTGTAACACCTTCATCAGTTAATGGCGTTGCAGCATTTGATGTGTTAACGATATCAAGTGTGCCGTCAGCTAGTTTAACTAACCAAGTCCAGCTAGAACCGAAGTTGTTAACTGCTTTGTCGTTTAACGCTTCTTTGAATGCGTCGAAAGAACCCCATTTAGCGTTGATCGCGTCAGCGATTGCGCCTGTAGGCTCGCCACCACCGTTTGGAGATAGGCTGTTCCAGTAGAACGTGTGGTTCCAGATTTGTGCAGCATTGTTAAATACGCCACCTTCTGAAGAACATACGATTTCTTCTAGAGATTTGTTTTCGAATTCTGTGCCTGGGATCAGACCGTTTAATTTCACAACGTAAGTGTTGTGGTGTTTACCGTGGTGAAACTCTAGAGTCTCTTTTGAAATATGTGGCTCTAATGCATCGATTGCGTATGGTAGTGACGGTAGTTCAAATGCCATTTTTTATCTCCATCTTCTTGGTTGATAGTCCACTCAGTTATAGGTAATAGCAAGGTAAACAGCGTACTTCCCTATACCAAGTGGTATTATAGTGTTACTATAATTGTTGAGTATTTTACTCAAGTTTTAGCAAACAGCAATGCTATTGCTAAAGACTATTTAAAATTGTGGCTACGAATGCCGATTTTAAGTTATATATCTGAGGCCACAGTGAAACTTTTTCAAGGCCAATGTAGTAAGCCAATGTCTTTTTTGAGGTTGTAAATGGAAACCATCGATAAAATTAAACAGCAAATTTCTGAAAATCCAATCCTTCTTTACATGAAAGGATCACCAAAGTTACCTAACTGTGGTTTTTCTTCACAAGCATCACAAGCACTTATGGCGTGTGGTGAGCAGTTTGCTTACGTTGACATTCTACTTAACCCAGATATCCGTGCAGAGTTACCTGCATACGCAAACTGGCCAACATTCCCACAACTTTGGGTAGAAGGCGAGCTTATCGGTGGTTGTGACATTATCATCGAAATGTTTCAACGTGGTGAATTACAGCCACTAATCACTGAAACAGCTGCAAAGTACAAAGAAAAAGACGCTGAATAATTATATTTAGTGTAGAGAAAAGCCGCTGATTGCGGCTTTTTTTATATCCATTTGCTTAGTTAAGCACAACTTTAAAATAAAATGCATGTTCAAATTTCTGCTGGGTTGGTTATTAAATGAAATGTGAAGCTCCATCACTTGTTGTGTCTGATGCGCTAGTAAAACAGGAAAGTTCCTACTTTTTCAAAGGAGCGCCCTTTACGGGCGTTGCTATTTATGCTGAAAGTGGGGTTGTTGTTAGCAAAAAGCAATTTTTTAATGGCGAAATATTGGGAGATTACAATTTCCCTTATATCGATATTAAAGGGCTTGAGTTATTAGATAGCATCATTGATGAAGAATGGGATGGAAACTTACAGCTTTTTCATGAAGGTAAGCCTTTTAATGGTGTTGTCTATGAGGCTGCTTATGGCTGGGTGTGTGATGTACGCTGTATCGTCAACGGAGGGATTGCTGATGCAATGGCACAACATTTTCAAAAGCATGATTGTTACTCTGAACTATTTTACGGTGTTGGTCCTATTCAGTATGAATATGAATGGAATGAGCCTTCAGTGTTGTCTTATTATGAAGCTAGGTTTCAAGCAGGGGATAAAAGAAGTTTAAAGTTATCATTTAATAAAGAGAATAAGCTTCGCGGTATATATATCTATAAGAGTATTGACGATATCTTTTCTTTGAATGCTAAGGTTGATGACTCACCGCTAAAAATCACGAGTTTTAGCGATATAAAAAAATTGCTTTCTGATAATGTTATAGAGCTTAGCTTACAAGACGTAACGGATATAACATTTTCAGAACTACTGCCGTCGCTGTTAGAGTTCCCAGTTAATACGCTTTTAGTTTCAAATATTAGCTGGGGTGTTTTATACGAGCTGAAAAAACATGCTTGGCTGGAGCTAGAAGAGCTAAGCTTTCACCATTTAGTTAATTTAACATTAGATGAGGTCATTTCTTTTCGAAATGATAATTTTCAGAAGGTAAAAATATTATACAAACTTAAGCTTTATTAATGAGTTAAGATTTATGTTTTTTCATAAGTCTTTTCTCTATGTTCTTTTAAAGTTTTATTTACCAGTTGATCAGCTTGACGTGTTGTCTCGGGAAGTCGGTATTTAGGCGTTAGCTTGAGGACCCACTCAACTGCTGTCTCTAAAGATACTTTATGGCCAATAGATACATAAACAGGTTTAATGTTATCTTGTGTGCGTAACACTTTGCCAATAACTTCGTCGTTATCTAATAAATCTGCCGTTGCGCCGCGGTGTTCTGCAAGTTCATTAAACTCGCCTAATAACTTGGTTTTTCCGCAACCTATGGTGGGGATATCTAATATGACACCCAAGTGGCAAGCAAGACCAAAACGCCGTGGATGTGCAAGGCCATGGCCATCGCAAACAATTAAATCAGGTTTTATGGTCAGTTTGTTATATGCATTTAAAAGCGGTGGCACTTCACGAAATGAAAATAGCCCTGGTATATAAGGAAAGCTGATGGGCTCAATACTAGTTTGTGCTTCAAGTACTTTTAATGTATCAGCATTCAGTACCGTAATTGCGCCAACAACTTCAGATAATTGTTCGTTATAAGCAACATCGACACCAGCAATTGTTTTAACACACTGCTTTTCATCGGATGCTCTTACTTTTTTAGAGAGCGACAGCTGTGCTTCTTTTAAACTATTGATATACATAACATCTTAAAAATTCTAAGTATAATGTGAGATTTTATCATAATAAAAAATGCTAGTTGTATGAAAAATAAAGTTTATTATTACTCATCAAAAAAGCAGTGACATGTTAATAATGAATAAAAAATTAGAAAAATTTTTACGAAAGCGTAAGCGTGCAATCAAAGGCCCGGAAAAGTATAAAAATATTTTTGAGGATAATATTGTTAGAATTACTCACTATATTGAGCATGGTAAAACCCAGGGAGAAGAGTTTTCTAATGAGCGATTACCTTTTGCTCCTTGGGAAAAGCTTAATATTGAACTGTCAGGCCAATGTAAAATTTACGAAAATATTGCACAAGCTAGTTTAGTTAAGGACAGCGTGATTGATGCAGAGCACTTAAGTTATTATTTAAATTATGGATACTATGAATTAGCAATTGCGCATATAAAGCAAAAACGCTGTTTTATTCGTTTTGGAGTTGAAAACGAAGGAGTTATTTCACCTGGTAGTGTATTTCAATTAGCTACAGCTGTTTTATTACATCAGTATGATTATGCGCGGCAATTTTATAGATTATTCGAAAACGGTTATATGAAAAACTGGATAAACCGCTCAAAAAGTCATATTGGTGATTTTATCATCTTGTTGTTTGATCGGGCGAAAGGTGATAATACCCTAAAACCGATTGTAGATGACTTTGCTTACCAAGCTATTTTAGATAACTGGAATAGTACTGACTTAACAAAAGTCACCGCTTATCTAAATCAGTTATGTGACGATCAAGTCACTCAGGTAGCATCACCACCGAGTAAGATGTTTTTTGAGTTCGATAATATGAACTGGCAATTTACACCTTATGCTGCACTTATGCTGTTAACGCTAAGAGCACAACATGGCCTTGAGAACCCTGATTTTGATCACCCAGGTTTTGGCAATGTGACTTCTTTACTATTAACACAGCCTGTAGCCCCTCAAAAAGATGAGGAGCTTGAACAACTCGTTGCCAAGTTACATGAGCAAGGTTTCAACGAAAAGGCTTTATTAGCATAGAGGTTTAAATAAGTGGTAATTTAATCAGTATGATACGGCTTAGCATTGCAAAAGCTCATATTATGTTACGGGTTTCTTTGTTAATCATGATCCATATCGAATGCGTTAAAGGCTATTAGGGCAGCAAAACATGCACGCTTAATCCACCTTGCTCGCGGTTATGTAAGCTTATTTGCCCGTGATGTGCTTCAACTATTTCTCTGCACAGTGCTAGCCCTAAGCCACTGCCTGTTGCTTTGGTTGAGTAAAAGGGAATAAGTGCGTTTGCCATTACAGCTTCACTCATGCCTTTGCCTTTATCACTCACTGTGATGTGTGTGCCACTTGCTTCTTGTTGCACAGTTAAACTGACATCTTCGGGGTTTGACCCTGATTCATAGGCATTTTTTAATAAGTTTATAAGTAACTGTTCGAGCTGAGTGTGATCAGCGTCAGTTGTCACTCGCTCATCAAGTGATACTTCAACCTGCCACTGACTTTTTAATTGCTCAATCAGCCTCGGCCAGTTAATCGTTGATAGTTGAGGGGTGGGTAACTTGGCAAATTTACCATAGCCTTGTACAAACTCATTAAGGTGTTTTATGCGGTCTTCAATGGTGGTAAATACCCGTTTTAAGCGTGGTTCATCGACTTCTTTCGTTAATAGTTGCGCGCTATGAAGCATCGACGACATTGGCCCTAGGGAGTTGTTAAGCTCATGGCTAATGATACGAATAACTTTTTTCCATACCTCTACTTCTTGGCGGCTTAGTTCGCGAGTCAGCTGTTTAAAAACATACAGTTGATGAAACTGATTATTAAGCAATAATCGGCCTGTTGCCATATGCCAAGTTTGTGATTCTTGATCTGCTTTGTCCAGGGTAAATAAGCCATCAACGCCTTTGTGAATGGCACGCGTTAATTGCTCGCAGCTTGAATCTAATAAGTTTTCGAGCTTGGCGCCTTCAAGGGCTGATTTAGCATCGAGTAAGCTGCGGGCACTGTGGTTGCTATACACAATAAAGCCTTGGTCGTTAGTCAAAAGTACAGCTTGTGGCGAGCTTTGCAGCACTTTGTCGAGCATCAACTCACGCTGATAAATCCATTGTTTTTCTTGGCGAAGCTGTTTTGCGGTTTGGTTATAAAGCCGGCATAAATCACCTAGCTCATCACTGCCATCATAGGCTAATAATGTGGCCAGCTCACCATCTTTAAAATTAAGCAGCCCGGTTTCGAGCGAGTTCATACCATCAATGAGCGGAGCTGATAATTGCGCGGCAAAAAATCCGCTGATCAAGGCGCAAGCGAGCAGGGCTAATAGGCTGTAAAGCAAGCTTATGCCCGCAAAATAACACACCAACACAAGCGGCAATGCAGACGCTGCAATACACAAAGTTATGATTTTATATCGAAACGAAGAACGCATTAGTATTCAATCTTAAATTTATCAAGCCTGCGATAGAGCGCTTGGCGGCTTAAGCCAAAATGGCGAGCCACTTTAGCAATCACACCTTTGTATTCGCGCATGGCAAGTTCGATCTCTTGTCTGTTAGGCTCTGCTCTTGTTTGTGTTGGGCTGTTTGTTTCAACTTGTAAGCCAAAATCAGCAAGCTCAATCACCCCTGTGGGTTTTAAAACGCCAGCGCGTTTACAGGCATTTTCAAGCTCACGAACATTACCCGGCCAGCTATGGGCGAGCAGGGCTTTTTCTGTACTTAGTGACAGTGTGCGCTCAGGTAAAAAGTGTGCGACCAAAGCTAAAATATCATCTGGGCGATGGGCAAGGCTTGGTAAATTTAACTCAATTACATTTAAGCGGTAGTAAAGGTCTTCACGAAATTGACCTGTTCTAATTGCATGGCTTAAATCTTCATTGGTTGCTGAAATCACCCGCACATTCACTTTACGTGTTTGTGTTGAGCCTAAACGTTCAAATTCACCAGTTTGTAAAATGCGTAATAATTTCATTTGCCCAGAAAGTGGTAAGTTACCAATTTCGTCTAAAAATAGGGTGCCACCATCGGCCGCTTCAAAACGACCAATACGCTGTTTAGTAATACCTGTATAGGCGCCAGCTTCGGCACCAAATAACTCAGCCTCAATAAGCTCGCTTGGCAAAGCACCCGCATTAACAGTGATAAAGGGTTTATCAGCTAATAATGAATTAGCCTGTATTATTTGCGCAATGCGCTCTTTACCACTGCCGTTAGGGCCTGTGATCAGCACTGAAATATCCGATTTAGCCACTTGAATCGCAAGATTAACAATGTGCTCCATAGCGGTACTTTTATAAACCAAGCCCACCAAATTTGCTTGTTGCACAGATGCGTCACGTTCTTGCTGGTGGCGGGTAAAGGTTTCGTTTTGCTGTTTTGCTTTACCCAGCTCGATTAGGTTATTTACACAAGTAAGTAGCTTGGCATCGTCCCATGGTTTTGGTAAATAATCAGCAGCCCCTGCTTTGACAAGTTCAACGGCAGTAGAAAGCTCTGTCCATGCGGTGATCAAAATAATCGGTAAGTGAGGATTAATGTCTCGTAAGGCATAAAAAAGTTCTTTGCCTTCTTCGCCGGAAGTGGTGTCGGCGGTGAAGTTCATGTCTTGAATAACAAGCGCTATGCGTTGGTATTGTACGGCTTGAATTGCCTCAAACGGGTTACTTGCTGTAACAACATCAAAACCGTGAATTTCGAGTAATAACGACAATGCATCCAAAATGGCTGGGTTATCGTCGACGATAAGTATTTTTTCCATATTATTGTTTTAGTTATTTTCCTAATAAGGGTGCAAGATGAATGCTACACTGTTAATCCAGTGTAGCATAGGTTGGGAGAACTAAATTGTTCGAGTTGCAATGCTCGGTGAGATATTCGCCGCCCGTTTTGCAGGTGCAAGTACTGCTAATAAACTCATAACGAACACTGCCAGCGCCGTAGCAAGCACGTAGCTAATATCAAGCTGAGCAATTGAAAAGTGCTGCATGAGTAACTGGCCTAAATACACGGCAGCAATTACACCAATCACTAAACCAACTATACATATCATGGCGTTTTCAACTAAGAAGTAGCTGATGATGGCAGATTTTCTGGCGCCTAAAGCGCGGCGAGTGCCTATTTGTTTAGTACGCTTACTAATATTGAACAGTGTTAGGCCGAAAATACCCAGGGCCGTCACCAACACTAAAATAGTAATAAGTACAATCAACATGCGCATCATTAATGTATCTTCAGCCATGTATGACTCTTTATCGTCATCTAAGCCACGAATGCGAGAAATAACGCGTTTGTTGTAGTTTTTCAGCATGGCTTCTTCAACACGATTCATGACTGATTGACGTTGACCAGGCTCTGTTCTAACCACAAAGCGTGCATTTGTACCAGGCTTAATAAAAGGCAGCAGTGCTACGTTATCTGGGCGGCTGTCTTTAAGCCATGGGCCTTTCATCAGTTCAACAACACCAATTACTTTCATTGGAATGTCACCAAAATAGACAGTTTGACCTAAACCATTGCCGTCAGGAAACAGCTCATCGAGTAGGGTTTTAGTGACAACGGTTACTTTTGAAAGCTCATCATAGTTATCGGTAACGATCACTTCGTCTTCGGTGTAGTTACGCCCAGCAATGAGTTTTACACCATAAGTATTTATGCCATGCTCATCGATAAACATGTAAGAGCTACGCGCTGATTTACTCTCTTCAGGTGCTGGCTTTAAACTAAAATCTGACGAAGAGCCACTGCCCGAAAGCGGTGTGTTACTCGAATAAGCAGCATCAACTACACCAGGTATTTGACGAAGCATGGCTTCATCAAGCTCATATTGCTGAGATGGCGACACATCTTTGCCAAACATCATGACATTAAAAACGAAAATGTCTTGTTCAGGGTAGCCAGTCTCTTGGCTTAAATAGCTAATTCTGTCTTGAATAATAAACGCTGCGTTACTGACAATCGCAGTGGTGATGGCAATTTGGATCAGTAATAAAATAGCGCCAACTTTTGAGCGGCATAAGGCGTGAAAGATAGGTTTAATTTCTAACATGGGTGTCTTCCTTATTGGCTCTTAAGATAAATAGCAGGGTTGGTTTTACATACCAGCCAAGCAGGGTACAGACCCGCTATCACACAGGTGCTAATTGCAATCACAGGTGCGCTGAGTAGCATGGTTAAATCCATAGTGGCTAAGCTTTGGTAGTAGCTATAGCTTTGACGTACGCCTAATAAGCCCACTTGCGCCAAAATAATTCCGAAGATGCCACCTAAGAAACCTAACATCGCGACCTCAACAATATGTTGAAAGAATATTTGGCGTTTGCTGGCACCTAATGCACGGCGCACACCGACTTCCGGAGCGCGGCGTAAAAATTTCGCTAGTAATAGACCTAAAATGTTGGCAAGGCATACCGCCAAAAACATAAAGCTTAGGCCAACCAGAATTTCGTTGTCTTCGCTAACGACATTGTTGTACTGCATCCACTCATTTACATCGCGTAAGGTGGCGGTTAATTTTTCGCGGTTAAAACGACCTAGCTTTTGTTGCTCTTGCATATAGGCCATTAAAAAGTCTTGGTAAGCTTGTTTTTCTGCAGGTGTTTTTAGTTCAACCCAAAATTGTAACCACACCATTTCAGAATTGAGCTTATCGTTAAAGGTATTGGTTTTTTCGTGCTTCCAACCATTGGTATTACCCCAGTTTTCAAGCTGGCGTGCTTTCATTAGGCTAAATGGTAAAAATAGTTGCTCGGTCTTATTAAATGCACCGTTGTTCAGATCATAATATTTGGTGGTGATATCCCAATCATCAATGACGCCAATAACTTCGTAGCTGGCATCATCGAGGTACACCATTTTGCCGACAGGGTTTTCACCTGCGAATAGCTTGTCGTTTAATTCTTTATTGATCACCACAACAGGGGCTGCATCGGCTTCTTGTTGCGCGCTCCAAACCCCACCATAAATAAATGATAGGTTAAACATATCGAAAAAATCAGGCGTGGTTAGGCGTGCTTGTCCAATAAATGGTTTAACTTTATCTGAGTCTAAATAAACCGAAAAACCCGTTCTAACCATAGTGACACGTTTGCCACCCGCATTCGCTTGATTAAGGTTAACGGCATCCTGATAAGTTAATTGCAGTGGCATGTTATCGACTGTCCACCACGTACGGCCTTCATCCATGGTTTGTAGCTGTACAGTATAAAGGTCGCTACTTTTTTCAGGGATAGGGTCTGCTGACATCATGTGATACACAGATAAGCTTGTCATGGTTACGCCAATACCTATGGCAATGGCCAGTACCATTAAAAAGCTCACAAGTGGCGTGCGCTTAAAGCTGCGCCAGCTTAAATCTAAATAATGAAGGAACATGGTTACACTCCAGCCGCTTTAAGATTTTGAGTGCCTTGGTACAAGGTGAAGTCAGCTAATTGGCCGTCAACAACTTGGATATTACGTGGTGCTCTGCGGGCAAGCTCTGGATCATGAGTAACCATGATGATTGTTGCGCCATCACGGTTGATTTGCTCAAGTAGCTCCATTACTTGACGCGCCATTAAGCTATCTAAATTACCGGTTGGCTCATCGGCAAGTAAAAAGCGCGGTTCACCTGCAAGAGCTCTGGCAATAGCTACACGTTGTTGTTGACCACCAGAAAGTTGTTGCGGTAAGTGTTTAGCGCGTGATGCTAAACCAACTTGCTCTAGGCATTGCTCGATTCGGCGTTTACGCTCGGCGGCTTTGATACCGCGATAACGCAGTGGCACTTCAATATTTTCATAGAGGTTCAAATCTGGAATAAGGTTGAAGCCTTGGAAAATAAAACCAATTTTTTGATTACGTAAGTCAGCACGCTGGTTGTCGTTGAGCTTACCCACATCAATACCGTCTAGCATGTATTGGCCTTCGCTAAATGGTTCTAACATACCAGCGATGTTTAAAAATGTGGTTTTACCTGAGCCACTTGGGCCCGTTACGGCAATAAATTCACCTTCTTCTACTTGTAGATTAAAGTCACGAAGGGCATGTGTTTGTACCATATCTGTTTGATACACTTTGCTGATGTTGTTCATTGTAAGCATGTTGATTATTCCTTTTATTTGTTAGCGTAAAACCAGTGTGGTTGCTTTTTTAAAGCGATCGTAGTTCGAGATAATTAGCTTATCGCCAGGCTCTACGCCTTCAATTATCTCGACAGCATTAATACTTCTTGCACCGGTTTTTATATCGATTAAATAAGCCATGTCACCGTCAACCTTATAGGCATGGGTGCCACCTTGTTGTAAGAATGCGCCGCGTTTTACTTGTAATACATCGTCGCGATTCTCTAATAAAATACGTGCGGTTAAGCGTTGGTTTTGGCGGATGCCAGAAATCTCATTGTCAAAACGTACGCGGGTTGTCACCTCGCGGTTATTCACTTCAGGCGAAATGGCTGAAAGAGTGCCTGTGACATGACGAGCTCCTAACGTAAGCTCAACTTGCATACCAAGACCTAGCTCATTGGCGTAGCTTTCTGGTACTTGCAGTTCTGCTTCAAAGTTACTTAAATCGACCAATGTCATTAATGGTTGGCTTTGTGTGACAGCTTCTTTTTGTTGCACTAATAAGTTACCCACAATGCCGCTTACACTGGCAGTGATAGTAAGTTCATTTACTTGTCTGAGTAAGTCGTCAACAATTAGTTGTTGACGAGCCAGATCACGCTCTGCTGCTTTTAGCTCAAATGCGAGGGTATCTTGGGCTAGATTAACTTCTTGCTCGGCGTGCTTATAAGAAAGCTTGGCACGGGCTAAGTCATCAACCGCTTTTTCTAGATCTATTTGGCTAATTAAATGTTTCTCGATAGAGATTTTAGCTCGGCGGTTTTCTCTATCTGCGGCATTGAGTTCAACTTGCGCTAAATCGAGCGCTTTAGTCAGGCTCAGTTTTTGTCTGCGCGCTTCAAGTTGCTTACGTTGTAATTCACCTTCTAAACGTGCTAATACCGATTGCTGCTGCTTTAGCTCGTTGGTAAGCTCAGGACTGGTTACGGTTGCGATCACTTCATTTACCTCAACGCTGTCACCGGCTTTTACTTTTAAATCGACAAAACCACGTTCAGGGCTATAAACCTTCGGCGCATTAGCTGCAACGATTTTACCGCTCGCGGCCACATCTCTGATTAGCGTCTTTTGAGTCACTTCACTAATTTGTAAGCTCGCTGCATCTACCGAAATGCTGCCATCGCTACTTGCAAATAATGCTTGAAAGCCAAGCGCACCAACAAGTATTACACCCGCTACTACTATAAGTGGTTTTTTTATGGTGTTTTTCTTCGCCACGGTAATATCTTGGGCACTGGTATCCTTAATCATTTTAACTCCTTACGATTCTCAAAACACACGATCATGAAGCCAACGGCAAGCATGGTAAGTGGAGAAGCCATAAACAAACTGATAGTGAACATTTTGAAATCCTTAATTTCGCTGATGTCTTATCTATACCAGTAGCGTGCCAACTTTTAAGTTGTTGATTTTTATTGGAATTTGTTTTTATTGCAGGTTTGTTATCTGTCCGCGGACAGAAAAAGTGTCCGCAGCGGACACTTTTAAATTGCTGATTGTTGACGCAAGGGTAAACAGACTAAGACATTGCGACTAAGGTCGGCTGCTCAGATACATAGTTTGTAACTATGCTAAAGCCAAGAGTAAATAATGATGCAGCTGTACTGCACTAGAGCCCATTAAAAACTGCATTGATATTCATTGTGTGAATAATTATTCAATATTGCGTGCAGTTTACGTTAACGTAAAGGTGCGGATTTTTAGATTGTTTTTTTACAAGTTGTTAAATTTGACACCAGTGTCATAAAAAAATAACGGGTAAAATACGACTAAATGTAAAAATTTAGCTTAGAATTTAAAGTGTGCTTTAAGTGAGAAATATTCATGAATATGAATATGTATTCAAAACTCTATTGACTCATGGGATATTTGGCGATAGTTTTGTTCGTCTGCTAGCACTGTCACAAAAGACTGAACCGCTAGTCGTTGTAGCAAGGGGAGGGGTCTATGTTATACGACTCAAAATTAGAAAAAGATAATTGTGGCTTTGGCTTAATAGCCCAGGTCAATGGTCAGGCGAGCCATCGCTTGATTCGAACAGCAATCACTGGCTTAGATCGCATGGAGCACCGTGGGGGTATTTCTGCCGATGGTAAAACCGGTGATGGTTGTGGTTTATTAATGCAAAAACCCGATAGTTTCTTTCGTGCTATTGCCAGCGAACATGATTGGCATCTAGGAAAGAACTACGCCGTAGGCATGGTATTTTTAAATGCCGATCCTGTACTTGCGCAAACAGCTAAAGATGTGTTGAGTGAAGAACTCGAAAAAGAAACCTTGAGCATTCAAGGCTGGCGCGTAGTACCGACTGATGCGTCATGTTTAGGGCCAATTGCAAAAAAACAACTACCAGGCTTTGAACAAATTTTTGTTAGCGCACCAGAAGGCTGGCGTCCAAAAGATTTAGAACGTCGCTTATATGTAGCGCGTCGTCGTGCTGAAAAGCGCCTCGAAAACGATGAACATTTTTATATTGCCAGCTTATCTGGTTTGGTCACTGTCTATAAAGGCTTAATGATGCCTGTAGACTTGCCTAACTTTTATTTAGATTTAGCTGACATTCGCATGACCAGTGCGATTTGTGTATTTCACCAACGTTTCTCTACTAATACACAACCTCGTTGGCCGCTTGCACAACCATTCCGCTATTTAGCGCATAATGGTGAAATCAATACGATTCAAGGTAACCGCCAGTGGGCCCGTGCCCGTGCGTACAAGTTTGCCTCACCACTTATTCCTGATTTGCAATCAGCTGCACCATTCGTTAACGAAAGCGGCTCAGACTCTTCAAGCTTAGATAATATGCTTGAGTTGTTCTTAGCCGGTGGCATGGATTTATTCCGTGCAATGCGTATGCTTGTGCCGCCAGCATGGCAAAAGAACCGTGCTATGGATGAAGACCTACGTGCATTCTATGACTTTAACTCAATGCATATGGAACCATGGGATGGCCCGGCTGGTATTGTTATGTCTGATGGCCGTTTTGCAGCCTGTAACCTTGACCGTAACGGTTTACGCCCAGCGCGTTATGTAATCACGCAAGATGGTTTTATTACCCTTGCCTCAGAAGTCGGTATTTGGGACTACGCACCTGATGAAGTGGTTGAGAAAGGCCGTGTGGGCCCGGGTGAACTGTTAGTTATTGATACTCACCAAGGTAAAATTTGGCATTCAGATGAAATTGACCAAGACCTTAAGTCACGTCATCCATATAAAGCATGGCTTGAAGCAAACGTTAAGCGTTTAACGCCATTTGAACAGCTTGCAGAAAAAGACGCAGGTAATCGTTCATTTGATGATGAAACATTGCTTAAGTATCAAAAAATGTTTGGCTACACCAACGAAGAACTTGATAGCGTTATTCGTGTAATGGGTGAAAATGGCCAAGAAGCAACAGGTTCAATGGGGGATGACACGCCATTTGCGGTACTGTCAGAAGGTCATCGTTCATTGTTTGATTACTTCAGACAAAAATTTGCGCAAGTAACCAATCCACCGATTGATCCGCTTCGTGAAAACCATGTTATGTCACTGGCAACCTGTATTGGTAGTGAGCAAAACGTATTCAACGAAACAACTGGTCACGCTAAGCGTTTACAGTTTGATACACCTATTTTGATGTATGCAGACATGAAACAGCTTTTAAGTGCTGATCAAGCGCATTATAGCTATTGTAAAATCGATATTACTTACACTGCAGAAGAAGGCCTTGAAAACGCCATCACGCGTATTTGTGATGAAGCGCAAGAAAAAGCGGCAGCGGGTTGCGTAATGCTCGTGTTAAGTGACCGTAACTTCAGTGAAACACAGTTACCTATTCCGGCAGCAATGGCGGTTGGTTCTATTCAAAAGCGTTTAGTTGATAATAACTTACGTTGTGAATCAAATATTATCATCGAATCGGGTAGTGTCCGTGATGCGCATCAGTTTGCGGTATTACTTGGTTTTGGCGCGACGGCTATTTATCCGTACCTTGCTTATGAATCTTTAGTTGCGATGAGTGACAAAAAGATTCTTAACAAGAGCTATTGTGAGGTCACACTTGCCTATCGTAACGCGATAAATAAAGGCTTGTATAAAATCATGTCGAAAATGGGTATCAGTACCGTTGCATCTTATCGCTGCTCAATGTTGTTTGAAGCAGTCGGTTTGTCTGACGCGATTGTAGAAACCTGTTTTAATGGCGTAGCAAGTCGTATTAAAGGAGCCTGTTTCACTGATTTTGATGATGACCAACGCAAGCTTCATAAATTGGCATTTAGTAAACGTAAATTATTAAGCCATGGCGGCTTATTAAAATATGTTCATGGCGGTGAATACCATGCTTATAACCCAGACGTTATTCAAACACTGCAAAAAGCTGTGCGTTCTGGAGAATATAGTGACTATGTAGCGTACGCTGATCTGGTTAATAATCGTCCGATCACTAACTTACGTGACATGCTTGCACTGAAAGTGCCTGATGCAGGCATCAGTATTGATGACGTAGAACCTGCAACTGAGCTATACAAACGTTTTGACTCAGCAGCAATGAGTATTGGTGCGTTATCGCCAGAAGCGCATGAAGCGTTAGCAATAGCGATGAACCGTTTAGGTGGTTGTTCAAACTCTGGCGAGGGTGGTGAAGACAAGCTTCGCTACGGCACAGAGAAAAACTCACGTATTAAACAGGTTGCTTCTGGCCGCTTTGGTGTAACACCGCATTACTTACGTAGCGCTGATGTGATTCAGATTAAAGTGGCGCAAGGTGCAAAACCAGGCGAGGGTGGTCAATTACCAGGTGAAAAAGTGACGCCGTATATTGCAAAATTGCGTTACTCAGTGCCAGGTGTGACTTTGATTTCTCCACCGCCGCATCACGATATTTATTCGATTGAAGATTTAGCCCAGCTAATTTTCGATTTAAAACAAGTAAACCCAGAAGCACTAATTTCGGTGAAACTAGTGTCTGAGCCGGGTGTCGGTACTATCGCAACGGGTGTTGCCAAAGCGTATGCCGATTTAATTACCATTGCAGGTTATGACGGTGGTACCGGTGCGAGCCCGCTTACTTCGGTGAAATATGCGGGTAGCCCATGGGAGCTTGGCCTTGCTGAAACTCAACAAGCGCTAGTAGAAAATGGCTTACGTCACCGTATTCGTTTACAAACCGATGGTGGTCTTAAAACGGGTCTAGACATCATTAAAGCTGCTATTTTAGGTGCTGAAAGCTTTGGCTTTGGTACTGGTCCTATGGTGGCACTTGGTTGTAAGTATCTGCGTATTTGTCACTTAAATAACTGTGCGACCGGTGTTGCAACGCAAGACGATACACTGCGTCAAAAGCATTATCATGGTTTGCCTGAAATGGCGATGAACTACTTCAAGTTTATTGCCCAAGAAGCACGCCAAATTATGGCAAGTTTAGGGGTGACTCGTTTAACTGATTTAATTGGTCGTTTGGACTTACTTGAAGCAATTGAAGGTAATACAGAGAAACAAAAGAAAGTGGATCTGTCGTCTGTGATTGCTGTGCCGAACAACCCAACAGGTGAAACACTGTATTGTAGTGCGCCAAATAGCTCACACTACTTAGGTCAGCTAAATGAAACCTTGCTTGAAAAAGCAAAACAAGCAATTGACGAAAAATCGGGCACCTCATTGGTAAGCCGTATTTGTAATACCGACCGCTCTGTGGGCGCGATGTTATCGGGTTATATTGCCTCTAAACATGGCAACCAAGGTATGGCTGCTGATCCTGTCTCTATTGAGCTTCATGGTACAGCGGGTCAATCATTTGGGGTATGGAATGCGGGTGGTCTTGAAATGACCCTCGTTGGTGATGCCAATGACTATGTTGGTAAAGGCATGGCTGGCGGTAAGCTGGTAATTCGCCCGCCGCTTGGTTCATCGTTCGAAAGCCACAAAGCAACGATTGCTGGCAATACCTGTCTATACGGGGCAACGGGTGGTAAGTTATTTGCTGCTGGCTCTGCAGGTGAACGTTTTGCTGTTCGTAACTCAGGCGTACAAGCAGTTGTAGAAGGTGTCGGTGATAACGGCTGTGAGTATATGACTGGCGGTGTAGTGTGCGTACTTGGCAAAGTGGGTATTAACTTTGGTGCGGGTATGACAGGTGGCTTTGCCTATATTCTTGATGAAGGCAAAGACTTTGAAAAACGCATTAACCCAGAGCTTGTTGAAATTGTTACGCTTGAGGGCTTAGCTTCTCATCAAGAGCATTTACGCGGTCTTATTGCTGAGCATTTAGAGCTGACTGGCTCAAACCGCGCTGAGCAGATTTTAGCTAACTTTGATTTATACATGCCGATGTTTAAATTGGTTAAGCCAAAATCTAGTGATGTAAAAAGTTTACTCGGACACCGAGCGCGCAGCAGCGCAGAGCTTCGTGTTCAGGCTCAGTAAGGGGGTAGTATGAGCGAAAATGTATACCAGTTTATCGATGTACAACGTGTTGATCCGCGTAAAAAACCAATTTCAGCACGTAAGCAATCTTTCGTAGAAATATATGAGCCGTTCTCTGAGACTCAAGTTAACTCACAGGCGGACCGTTGTTTAGATTGTGGTAACCCTTACTGTGAATGGAAATGCCCAGTACATAACTATATTCCACAATGGTTAAAGTTAATTCGTACTGGCCGTATTTTAGAAGCGGCAGAGCTTTCTCACCGTACCAACAGCTTACCCGAGGTGTGTGGCCGAGTTTGTCCACAAGATCGCTTATGTGAAGGCTCATGTACGCTAGAAGAAGAGTTTGGTGCTGTCACTATCGGTAATATCGAAAAGTACATCACAGATACGGCCTTTAAAATGGGCTGGAAACCAGATATGTCGTATGTGGTTTGGTCTGACAAAAAAGTGGCTATTATTGGTGCAGGCCCAGCTGGCTTGGGCTGTGCGGATATTTTAGTTCGTAATGGGGTAAAACCTGTGGTGTTTGACCGTCACCCAGAAATCGGCGGCCTTCTTACGTTTGGTATTCCATCATTCAAACTTGAAAAAGAAGTGATGCAAAAGCGTCGCGAAATCTTCACGGAAATGGGTGTCGAGTTTAAGCTAAACACTGAAGTTGGCGTTGACATTACCCTTGATGAAATTTTGGCTGAATATGATGCCGTATTCTTAGGGGTGGGTACCTATCAAAGTATGCGTGCAGGGCTTGAAAATGAAGATGCAGACGGTGTGTTTGATGCACTGCCATTCTTAATAGGTAACACCAACCGTGTTATGGGCTATGCAGAAGACAAGCAAGCTTATATCGATATGGCGAACGAAAAAGTCGTTGTATTAGGCGGTGGTGATACAGCAATGGACTGTGTAAGAACCTCTATTCGACAAGGTGCTACACAGGTTACCTGTGCGTATCGTCGTGACGAAGAAAACATGCCAGGCTCAAAACGGGAAGTTAAAAATGCCCGTGAAGAGGGCGTTGAGTTTACCTTCAACGTTCAGCCAAAAGGTATTGTGGTTGATGAGCAAGGTAAAGTTGCTGGCGTTAAAATGGTGAAAACACAACTCGGTGAGCCGGATGAAAATGGTCGTCGCCGTGCTGAAGAAGTAGCAGGCTCTGAGCATATTATTGAAGCAACCAAGGTGCTCATGGCATTTGGTTTTAAACCTCATAAAATGGATTGGTTAGAACCTTATGGTGTTGAAATCAATCATTGGGGCGGTATCAATGCACCAGAAAAAGGCGAGTTTACTCACCAAACAACTAATCCTAAAATCTTTGCTGGTGGCGATATTGTCCGCGGCTCAGACTTAGTGGTAACGGCTATTTTCGAAGGCCGAAATGCCGCTGAAGGGATTATGGACTATTTAGGCGTTTAATTACGAAGTTGCCGATTCATTTGTTTAAAAGCAAGCTGCCTAGCTTGCTTTTTTTTGCCTACTTTTTAGCTGTTTTGAAAATTTAATCAAGATTCAGAAAAATAATGAAAAAATAGCGCTTATTACCTACAATCTACGAATGAATTTTACTGCAGAATCGATAAAATTCATTATTTCGTATTAACTCCATATTTGCTCCACATTGTTGCGTTTTAATGTTCATTAGAGGCAGAAGCCCATCTGAATATTTGATGCTAACAACATGGATAAAAAGAAAATGTTTTGCGAACACACAAATACCGAGCAGTTAAATTTTTTTCAGCCAAGTTCAAAATCTGAAAATGATTTACTCGATGAGGTCATGAACAGTGAAGACCTGCACGATATTCTGACCATGGTTTTATTAGATGAAACCTTATCAGATGCGCTTAAAGCGATGGTGAAGCAACAATTAAAAACAATAAAAAAAATATAAAACGGAAATAAAAATGCCCCAGATATTAGTCGTCGAAGACGACTTAGATATTGCAGAGCAAGTACTGTTGTTCTTCAATGCATCTGGCTTTACCACTCACCACATCACTGATGGCAGTGCTGTGGTTTCGTGGGTTAAAGCAAATAAACCAGATGCGATAATTTTAGATGTAATGTTACCTAATTTAGATGGCGTGGAGTGCATGAAGCAGATCCGCGCTTTTTCTATGGTGCCAATTATCATGGTAACCGCAAAAGTTGAAGAGGCAGATAGATTAAAAGGGCTAGAACATGGCGCTGATGACTATGTCTGTAAACCTTTTAGCGGTGCAGAGCTGGTGATGCGCGTAAAAGCTATTTTAAGACGCTGTGCACCAGCGCCAGTTGTAAGCGATGCGATGAATTCACCTGCTGCGATTTGCTTAAACGAAGACGCCCTCGAAGTTGAAATAAAAGGTGTGTCTTTAGGTTTAACTAAAGTGGAATTTGACGTATTTAAGCTTTTGTACAAAGCCCCTAAGCGTGTTTTTTCTAGGCAGCAGATACTTGATCATATCCAACCTAATAATTTTGATATTACCGACCGCGTAATCGACAGCCATATCAAAAATATTCGCAAAAAACTGAAGAATTTACAGTTCTCTCCTAAGATAGTCGCTTCCGTTTATGGAGCAGGCTATCGCTATGATGAACGTCAAATCAATTGATTTGGCGTTCATCGCTTTTCTATTAGTTACACACTGTACGTTCACCTTTTCGAATTGAATGGGTGAACACATACACAGATAACTCTCTTGCTTGAATATCTTGCCAAATGCGTTTGCTTGGAGCTGGGCATAGAGCGTAATGCAAATATTGGCTTAGTGCTTCACCTTCAAGGGCAATCGCAGAGGGTGTTTGTACGTACACTTGAATAGCATCAGTTGAGTACTTAATTTGATTTAAACGCCATTGACCTAATAAAAATTGCTTTGCAAAGAACTGAGAAATACGTTGCTTAGCAGCTTCAGAGAGGGGTGGGTACTCTATTGGTTTTTCGTAGCTTGCATAATAAAGCCCTGCACTTATCAATAAGCTGGCAAACGCTGCGTAAATAGGAAGTGGGGACTTCTTGGTTGTTTTAATTTGGCTTTGGCGGTGTTTACGCTCAACAGATTTAGCCCATTGAGCATGCTTTAATGACTCTGACATGGTTCCATTCCACAGTAGTTTATAGTGCTATTTAAGCAATAAAATGTGGTGGAAAAATGGAGAGGTTTATTTTCTGCTTAAAGGGAGCAAGATTCTGATACATAACCCCCCTGACTTCCCTGGTAATGCGTTGATATTACCAGACATCAATTCAACAAAGCTCTGACAAATTGACAGCCCTAAACCTGAGCCTCCTGATGCGCGGCTTCGAGATTCTTCGACACGATATAAACGGTCAAAGAGCTTGCCAATGTGTGCTTTACCGACACCTGGAGAGGTATCATCGACTTGAATAAACAGCTCTTGCTTGTTTGCTCTTACTTTAAGGCGAACATGGCCTGGGCTGTCTGTATAAAGGCATGCATTAGTAAAAATATTGTTGAGAATTTGGTCGAGTTTTTGTTTATCTACCGTGATTGCAACATCATCTGCTATAACAATATCAGCAAAAAATGTGAGCTGATGACTGCAAACATAACGACGCATGTCTTGCTCGTATTCAGCAAAAATCTGCGCGGCATTATATTGTTGAAGATTCAATGTCAGGGTTTTATTTTCAGCTTGAGACAACTGGTACACATCTGAAATTAAGTTATTTAGTTGCGCTATTTTGCCATTAATCTTGCTGTAGGCGAGATCGCGGTTTTCTTGAATATCGAGTTCAAGCGCTTCTATATGAAGTTTCAATACGCTCAATGGGGTGCGTAATTCATGGGAAATATCAGCAAGCATTTTGTCTTTTTCAATCAAGTTATATTGATAAAGCTTTGCTTTAAATAACGCTTTTCGATGCTTAAAGTAATAGAGCACTAGGGCAAGGGTACTAAACAACAAAACAATACCGGCGGTTAGCAACCAAATTTGTTTTTCTAGTCGTTGGTTATTCATTTGTGCCGTAGCGAGTTTATTTTTTTGAATCTCATCATCAATGCGTTGCTGTTGCTCAATAGCTGTTAGTTGCTTTTTGTTTTTTTCGACAGCTTGATTTAAATGCTCTTCAAACAAAGATTCGGCCAGTTTATTTTCAAGCTTTAGCTGCTCTGCTGCTAGTTTGTAATCACCGATAAGTTCGGCATAAATTGCGGTATAGCCATGCTGTTTTTGATTCAATAAGCGATTATCAATACCCACTAACAACTCTTTTGTGCGGCTTAAATAAAGACCAATGAGCTCAGGGTTTTTAAGTGCTAAATGCAGTTCAATTAAATTAAAGTAAGAATAGAGTTGGCTTAACGTTGATCCTGATTTAAGTGCCGCATTGAGACCAGACTCAGCACTGCTGAGCGCCATATGCTGGTTGTCTATCTTCAAATACAATTGCATCAATGTATGTTTAGCTGTAGCCATATTTTCATAAGCCTTTACGTCGGCTAAACGAGTATAGGCATTATTTAATAAAGGGAGCGCTTGCTCCAAATCACCACGCTTATACACCAGCTTGGCAAGTTGTAAGCTGGTATCGGCAATATTCATTTGGTTTTTGGTTTTAATATCAAACTCGAGTGCTTTTTTATAGAAGTACTCAGATTGAGAGAGGTCATCAAGTCTTTGAGCAAGATTTGCTAGGTTATAAAAATTAGTGGCAACCAGTTCATAATTATCGCTGTTTTCTAATAAACCTTGTGCTTTTACCTGATGATGCATTGATTGTTCAAGATCATTGAGTGTGTCATATAGCGAACCTAAATTGCTATGGCTTTGTGCTTGTAGGTTCTTGTCTTCAAGCTCGTTGGCAAGCGCTAAGGCTGCCATATAATGATTTTTTGCTTCTATTGTTTTTACTTGGCGACGATAATTGATCCCCAACTCTTTTTGAATATGGTATTGGTCCTTTTTACTCAGACTAGCTAGCTTCTGTAATGGCAGTAACAGTTCTATCGCCTCGTTATAATGACCTTGTTTACGCAAAAGAGGCGCTTGTGCCATGGCAACATCAGGGCCTGATGTCGTGTTATTTTTATCCTTGTATTGCTCAAGAATAGTGAGAGCTTCACTGAGCTTGCCTTGATTCTCAAGATCAGTGACTTGATTTAATAGAGAGCTTGGCAGTGAGGTTGCTACACACGAAAAAGACAGAAAATACGCAGCGATAAGTAAAGAGTATTTCATTTGCAGTTAGAATAAGCTTAATGTGCGCTTATACTAACCAGCAAATGTGTGCAAATTATGGAGCTATTACCAGCAACCAGTCAGGGTACTTTTCACTCTATTCGTGTGTTGCTTAACGAGTAAATAACTTATACCAACAAGCAATGTATGGCTGACCGCTAAAGCAATCAACCAAGACGATATATTCTGTGTTAATTGATTGACTGTTACTAGGCTAATAAGCATGAAAACTAACGATGAATTTAACACCGTTTGTAGTAACTGCTTAAAACGTAAATGCTTCCAACGACTCCAAACAATCAAAAATAATGCGCTAGTAGGGAGGGCAATTAAAAAGCATTCAAATAAAGTAACGATTATTTGCGCACCTTGATAAGGTGAATCTGTTGTTGCGCCCTGTGAATGGTTTGAGAAAAGCAAAATCAAGCCAAATACTAAAGCGGTAAACATATTTTTAATATTCATTAGTAAACTCTAACCCACTTAAACTCTCAAAGTATTAATTATCAATTTATGCATGTGCGCTAATAAGCTCTTTGGCATTCGCTCGTGCCATTTTACTGATGTTGTCACCAGCAAGTAGTCGAGCAATTTCATCAATACGGCCATCTTTAGACAGTTTACTCATTTGCGTGAATGTTTCGCCGTTTGCAATTTCTTTGGCTACAAAAAATTGTTGATGCCCAGAGCTTGCAACCTGTGGTAAGTGAGTCACACAAATAACTTGGGTCGATTTACCTAATTGGCGTAATAGCTTGCCGACTGCAGAAGCAGTAGGGCCTGATATACCTACGTCAACTTCATCGAAAATAAGAGTTGGGGTTGTAACCCGCTGAGCAATAATTACCTGAATAGCTAAACTAATACGCGATAATTCACCACCAGACGCCACTTTAGACAGTGCTTGCATTGGTTGCCCCGGGTTGGTTGAAACTAAAAATGAGACAGTATCAAAACCCATCGCACTTGGTGCTTTATCGCTAGTTTGTTGGATATCAATCGCAAACTTGCCGTTTTCCATTGATAAGTTCGCCATGCTATCGCTAATTAACTGATTGAGTGTATCTGCGTAACTATGGCGGCTTTCACTTAACTGTTTTGCTGCTTGTTTGTAGTGTTCAAGCGCATTGCTAATTTCGCTTTCAAGTGCCACAAGGCGGTCGCTGTTATAACTAATTGATGCTAATTCTTCGGCAATAGACTGATGAAATTCGACCAGTTCTTCGGGTTTTATGTGATGTTTACGGGCAAGGTCCATAGCACCTGTTAAACGAGTCTCAACTTCGTCTAATCGTGCCGGATCTAAGTCGGTCACATCAACGTAGCTGCGAATTTCACGGCTTGCTTCTTCAACTTGAACGGCCGCTTCACTTAATAACGATGCAATGCTTGAAAGGCTTTCATCATAGCTTGCCAATTCAGCAAATTGCTGAGCACTGTGTTGTAATAACGAACATGCACTTTGCTCATCACTTTCGTATAAATGCTGTAGCTCTCGTTGACATGATTCTAAAATAGTCTGGCTGTGGCTTAATTTGTGGTGCTCAGCTTCAATCTCTTCAAATTCACCCGGTTGTAGTGCAAATTCATCAAGCTCAGCAACTTGATACTCAAGTAATTGCTTTTGAGCTGCTTGTTGCTGCTGTTGTTGTTCAAGCTGGTTAAACTCTTTAAGTAATGCTTGGTAGGCTTTATAGCGCTCTTTAACATCCGCTAATAGCTGATTGTGGCCTGCATAGGCATCGAGCAGGTGTAACTGATGTTCAGCTTTTAATAGATGCTGGTGAGCATGTTGGCCGTGAATTGAAATTAAATACTGACCTAACTCTTTCAACTGTGCAGCGGTGACGGAGCTGCCATTAATATAACTTTTGCTACGACCATTCTTGCAAATAACACGTCGCAGTAAACATTCACCTTCAGTGCTTGAAAGTAAATGTTGCTCTAAAAAGTGTTGGGCAAGAGGGAGCTGGCTAATATCGAATTGTGCACAAATTTCTGCGCGTTCAGTACCAGGGCGAACAGCACCTGCATCAGCACGTTCGCCTAAACATAATGACAGGGCATCAATAGCAATTGATTTACCCGCACCTGTTTCACCTGTAATGGCTGTCATACCATTGTGCCACTCAGTACTTAAATTACTTACAATGGCAAAGTTTTTAATTTCTAACCCGATTAACATACTGTTTATCCATCCAGTCAATTAACTGTTAATTTATACAGTGTTTTCGGGTTTTGCAAATTAAATTTTTATGCTTTGCTTAATTCTGACAGCTGATTTTCTTGGTATGAATCATTTGGCGCCGGTGTGCTCTGGGCTGGCGGCTGATCATCCTGTAAATCTGTGGGGGGCTGATATTTAATTACTTCGATCAGAGAAGGGAGGGCTTCTTGGTAAAACGCTTTATTGTATTCGATACCATTGTAAGGTAATTCAGCCATAAAATACTGAAGTCGGTCAGCAAGTTGGTCTATTTGTTCTGGGCCTTGTGCTTTACTCGCCTCCATCATGATTGTATTAATCAGTAGGTCACTAATGTATTCAAGGTATGTGAGGTTTTCTTCGTTATGGGCTTGTACAACAAAGTAATTACTGGTGATCATGCTTAGCCGCGAAATATTTTTCGGGCGAATAAGCTTCCCTTCACTAAAGTCGATTAGTTTGTCTTTGAAATCGTTATTAATTTCTTTTACTCGCTGATTAAAACGCTTTTTTTCAGCTTCAATCGCTTTGCGACGGTTGCTCTCAACCATCCAGTAACAACCTAGCAAGGTAATAAGTAATAATAGAGCAAGAAAAACGATATAGCTCATTTCGGCTTAGAATCCTTAAAATAATACAGCATTAAGTTTGAATATTTTGCGCTAATCAAGGTGCCTTGGCAATCAATTGAGATAAAAAGCCGCTTAAAATAAGCGGCTGCCCCAGTTTAATTTTTTTCTTAATACATTGTAGTAAGAGTATTCTTTAGGGTGGATCAAGCGCAGACGCTTATCTGCTTTTTTTATCACCACTTCATCGCCAGGTAATACAGCTAAAACCACATGGCTGTCACAACTGACTTGCAGGCTATCGGTATTTTCAAGACTGAGCTTTAAACGTACTTTGTTGTCGGCATCAACCACAAGAGGGCGGCTTGATAATGTATGTGGGAACATAGGAACTAATGAAATCGCATTGAGCTCAGGTGTCAAAATCGGCCCGCCACCAGATAATGAATAAGCAGTTGAACCTGTTGGGGTAGAGACAATTAAACCGTCTGAACGCTGTGAAAATACAAAGTCGTTGTTAATAAAGGCCTCAAACTCAATCATGTGGGCAACTTTATCAGCATGAAGTACTGCTTCATTCACTGCCAAGTTTGCACTTTTCAGTTCGGCGTGACGATATACTTCAACTTCAAGCAAGAAGCGTTTTTCTTCGAGGAATTGACCACTTAAGACTTGTTCCAAGCTGGCTTCAAAACCTTCTGGGTTTAAATCGGTTAAAAACCCTAAATTACCACGGTTTACACCAATAACTGCCACATCAAAACGTGCCAAAACTCGTGCAGCACCAAGCATGTTACCATCACCGCCCACGACAATCGCTAAGTCTGCTCGTTCACCTAAATCAACGAGTTTGACTAAGTTTTCTGCAGGAACCTCATCAAGCTGGCGGCCAGTTCGTTGTTCTACTAGCACTTCAAAACCTAATGCGCGCAAAAATGTGTGTAGACGACCAAGTGTAGCAGCCGCAGCACTGTGATTAGGTTTGCCAATTAAACCTATGGTTTTAAACGGTGAATCCATGTTATTTGCACTTAAACTTTCATATCGCTAGATTACATTAAAAATTAATGCTTTGAAAATAACTTGAAATAAACTTGCTGTGCCCAAATATCCACTGGCAAGAAGCAAGATGTATAAATTATGAAATTAAATCCGCGTGACCAACAAATTTTTTCAGCTGTAATGAGCCTTTACTGTAACGGTGAAGGACAGCCTGTTGCCTCTACCCGCATTGCCAAACAAAAAGGCATGGCGGTATGTTCGGCAACAGTACGTAACGCAATGGCACGGCTTGAAAAAGAAGGCTTACTTTATTCGCCGCATACTTCTGCTGGTCGCGTGCCTACCAATGCAGGGTTTGATTATTGGCTCAGCGAATTCTTTGCATTGTCAGAAATCGCAACATATTGGCAGCCACAGCAAGCACAATTGGTCGAGCTTGCCCACGGTTTGAGCCAGCGCTATAAAGTGTGCTGTTGTGTGGGATTACCGCAAGTTAGCTCTCAACTGGTTTTTCGTGTAGAGGTACTTGATTTCGATGGCAGTAATTGGCTTATATTGTTAATCGATAGAGCAGGGCAAAGCCATAATATTTGCATCAGTAAACCTGAAGATTCATCGGATGCAGTGCGTTACCAGTTTGCGACTTGGCTTAATACTGTCTTTAGCCAACAAACCTTGATGGAAGGTTTATACCGCATGCAGGCGATGGCAAACACAGCTCCGCATAACTGCCATGATTCACTAACGCAATGGACACGGCAATTAAGTCAAAAGCTTGGTTCCGATAACAGCATCGTGGTAGGTGAAAATTACCTATATCGTCAAGTTGATTGCCAAACCAGTTTGAATATAGGTGTATCGTTTTTAAATTTTGTAGAAGATAAACTCGCTTTCAAAAATGGTTTATCGGTTTTAAATACCGAGCAGTTACCATTTACTGATTGCAATGAGTTAATGGTGATCAGCCTTCCTTACTTTAATAACCATGAATATCAAAGTCGATTTTGTATAATTTGTCCAAAATCAGCGCAAATCGAAGCAATCATCCAAGAATTTGAGTTAATCGGGTCATCCGCCTCTTGAATCTTTTAATTCAATCCCCATAATTACCGCAGTTGTAAAGAATTGGAGCATGTAAGCTATGTCTGAGCAGACAAAATCACCAGAGCAAGAAGTTGAACTAAACGAAGAATTTGAACAAATGCAAGCTGAAGTAGAAGCAGCAGAAAAAGCGGCTGAGCAAGTGGAAGGCGAAGAAATAAGCCCTGAAGCTGAAATCGCATTACTATACAGCGAACTAGAAGCAGCGAAACAAACGATTAATGATCAAAAAGACAGTGTTGTTCGTGCTGCTGCAGATGTTGAGAACATGCGTCGTCGTGCCGCTCAAGATGTAGAAAAAGCACATAAGTTTGCACTTGAAAAGTTTGCTAACGAATTACTTCCAGTTATTGATAACCTAGAGCGTGCAATTGAGTTTTCTGATAAAGAAAATGAGCAGCTTAAGCCTGTGCTTGAAGGTATCGAAATGACTGTGAAAAGCTTTAACGATGCAGTAGCGAAGTTTGGTGTTGAAATTGTTAACCCACAAGGTGAGCAATTTAACCCTGAATTCCATCAAGCAATGTCAATTCAACCAAGCAATGATGTAGCGCCGAATACTGTTCTTGCAGTAATGCAGAAAGGTTATACATTAAACGGTCGTTTATTACGCCCAGCAATGGTTATGGTATCAAAAGAAGCTGAATAAGCTTTAAAGTGATATAAAAAAATGCCTGTTATTCACAGGCATTTTTTTTGTCCAGTTTTCGATGCCAAAGCTGCACCAGTAAGATAAGTATCAGTGCGCTGAACATCATCGCAGAAAATGGAATGGCACTTTGCGGGTGAACAAAAGCAAGGATAGGCCCAACCAAAGCACCGCTGCCGAATCTCAAGGTACCAATCACGGCAGTAGCAGTACCTGACTTTTCCTCAAATTGCATCAGTATCAACGAGTCTGCATTACTCGCTACAATACCTAAACTCATCATCAGCGGGGCGATAGCGGCTACGATAAAATACAGCGATAAATGCATCACACTGAACAACAGTAAGGCAGCGCCAGAAACAAAACCAATAGCAAGGCCAATAAACAAAAGTTTACGAGAGCCCAAACGTGGCACCAAGCGCGTATTCATAAAGTTACCAAACATCAACGCTAATACATTAAAAGCGAATAACACACCGAACAATTGCTCATCTACTTTAAAAAAATCGAGATATACATAAGGTACCGATGTTAAAAAACAGAAGAATGCAAACGAGGCAAACATCGAGCTGGCAATATCAGCAAGGGCGCTGCGACGTGAAAATACGGTTTTATAACTATTAAAAAACAGTGCTAAACCACGTTGCTGGCTTTTGAAAATAGGGATATCGATTAAATGAATTTGCACTAACGCCAATATGGCAAAGCTATAGGCAGCTAATGCAATAAAAATAACCTGCCATGTTGAAATACCCATGATCAATGAGCCAAGGGTCGGTGCAATTAGCGGGGCAACCATCATAATCATCGAGACATAAGACATGCCTTTGGCGGTGTTTTCTCGATAAATGTGGCGAATAATACCCGGCACTACGACGGTTGCAGCAGCGCCAGTGAATGCTTGCACGGCCCTTAAAGACCAAAATAATTCGATGTTAGTACAGAACGCCAGTGCTAACGAACTAATCCCAAACAATGCTAAGCCCACTTTAGCGAGTAATCGCCTACCAAGCTCATCAGCAATGGGGCCAAAAAACAGCATACCAAGGGCATAACCTGCTAAATAAATGCTAAGCGAGATTTGCACATTTGGCATGGTTGTTTGCAAGTCGTTGGCAATCACCAACATCGCGGGTAAATATAAATCAATTGCCAAAGGCGTAATCGCGACAATACTTGCCAGCAAAGGCAATAAAATGCGTTTATTTAAAGTCTCAGGGGAAGGCATTGTTTACTCATTCATCAAATAGTAGGTCACTATTGTAGCAGTGTGAATCACTGTGGTGAACTTAGTTTGCCTGCTAAGTAAAAGAATTAACCAAATGATAACAACTGAGTGGGTGATTGTTCATTTTCATATAAAATTAAGCAATGCTTTGCTATATTAGCCTCAATTGCACTAAGTATTTGAAGGACTAGTATGAAAAAGTTAATGATGGCTGTGTTAGCAACCGCAGTTTTAGCGGGTTGTAAAACCTCTCCAACAGGGCGCACACAAATCGCACTCTATTCAGACTCACAAATGAGCCAAATGGGTCAAGCAAGTTTTGCTGAAATGAAAAAAACACAACCTGTTAATACTGATCCAGGTGTCAATGCTTATGTGAAGTGTATTGCTGATGATGTTATTGCCGTTTTACCTAACGAGTATGCAAAGCAATCTTGGGAAGTCGTCGTGTTTGAAGAAGATTCAGCAAACGCATTTGCATTACCAGGTGGCTATATTGGCGTACATACAGGTTTATTAAAAGTTGCTGTAAATCAAGACCAATTGGCAACAGTACTAGGTCATGAAGTAGCACACGTTATTGCAGAGCATTCTAATGAGCGTGTATCGCAAAACGCACTTTTACAAACAGGCTTGCAAGTTGGTGGTGCAGCACTAGATATGGGGAATGTGCAATACCGCGGTGAGATCATGCAAGCTTTAGGTTTGGGGGCACAGTATGGTGTTGTCTTACCGTTTAGTCGCTCACATGAATCAGAAGCAGATATTGTTGGCTTAGATTTAATGGCAAAAGCAGGGTTTAACCCAGAGCAATCTGTATCGCTTTGGCAAAATATGAGTGCTGCAGGCAGTAGCGGTACTCCAGAATTTATGTCGACTCACCCTGCACCGGGTAACCGCATTAAAGAGCTTCAAAAGCACATGTCGGATGCATTAAAAGCCCAACAAGCCGCTAAAGCAAAAGGCAAAACCCCACAGTGTAAACTGTAATTAAATCTTTCCAGAGCTGCTTATGCAGCTCTTTTTGTTTCATTTTTCGTCGATGTCTATTATCATCAAATAACTATCTGATTTAATAATAAAAACAATTAAATGGAATTAATATGAAGTATTCTATCCCTACTTTTTTGCTATGTACTTTAGTGTCTTTAACCGCCTGTAAAAGCACCAAACAGCAGCAAACTCAAGCAATTGCCTTAAAGCCTACACCTCCTATAGCGTTAAATGCAGTGCATTTTGCCCTTGGAGTTGAAGCAGATAAAGTTCAACGTGATTGTGTCATGCTTGATAAGTTAGCTAGTTCAATTACTGATTCAGCAAAAAAATATTTAGTAACATTAGTTGAACAACAAGAAAAATCCAAAGCAGAGTATGTCGTTGAAGCGAAATATATTGAAATTAACTCGCATAGATGGGTTTTTCCATCGGTGAGACCAAGCTCATCAGCAACATTACATGTGCAACTTAAAAAAGGTGATGAGATTATAGCTAAAACAACGAAGGAAATTGGTTCAGGAGTTGCTTTTGGTGCCTGCGACCGTTTAGAGAAAATAGCTGTTGCAGGTGGTCGCTATGTGTCTAAATGGACTTCTAATCAATTTAATTAAAACAAAGCCTGTATTCTAGCTGACTATACAGGCTTTAATTTTTATAACTCGTAACTCGTAACTCGTAACTCGTAACTCGTAACTCGTTAGAACGTCCACTCAACGTGAAGCTGTGGTACTGACTCAGTTGTGTCTGTACCTAGTTTGTTGTGCCAATATTGCCACTCAATGCCAAGTAGCAGGGTATTTTCTTTCATGCTCATTGCATGACCTAAGTCCCAAGTAACGATTGGCTGCGCTAAAATCCATGCGTTAACATCTTCGCCAAACTCATTTTCACGTTCAGCAATGTATTCAACATGGCCTGTTACGTTGAACTTTTGAGAACCAATAGTGAATGGGTAGCCCCAAGCAACATCAATCATCCAGCTGTTTGTTTCAGTAGGTGCACCACCACGTGCTACCCCTTCACTGTCATCGATGTAAGCAGTAAATAAAGTTGATAAAAAGCTAAAGCCAGGTGCTTGCCAGCTAAGTTTTACACCTGGTAAATACTTAAGAACTTTTGAATCACCCGCAGCATTAAAACCTGCAGTTACACCTACATCAGCAATTGCCCCGTATGAGAAATCACTGCCAGAGATTTTTGATAAGCTAAATGTTGAATACCACTCACCGTAAAAGTCTTTATCTTGATAGCCATCTTGACGGTCGTCATTGCTGTAATCAATAAAAAAGAAGTTGTCGCCATAGTCATAACCAGACGCATGCTGTAGTGATACAACTGTGGTATTTGACTTAGTTAATGAAAACGGATTTTTGTGTTCACCGTTATTAACGTGTAATTGCGTAGAGCTCCAATTAGCGGCATAGCTCGAAGTACTTACTGCACAAAGCGCAGCAACAGAAAGGATCTTTTTCAAGTTCATATCTCAATATTGATGGTGTAAAGGGGGATATAAAGACAGGATTATAGCAGATACGCCCATATTTGGGCGTATCGAGAGAAAAAATTATTTAACTTATGCTTTATTTCGGCGTAAGCAAATTACTGCAACGGCAGTAAAGGCAAGAATAAAGCAGTAATAAGAAGAGGTAGAAACTTCCCACGGACTAATTTTGAACGTTGCGCCCAGTAGAAGTGCTTGTGCGCCATACGGCAATGAGCCTTGCGTAACACAAGCAAAAATATCCAGTAAGCTTGCTGAACGCTTTCCTGTAATTTCACCATCATCCGCTAACTTTTTAGCAATCGGGCCTGCAACTATAATAGACACGGTATTATTAGCGATACATAAGTTACTGCTCATAACCAGTGCTGCAATCCCTAATTGATCCGCAACTTTACGGTGCCATTTTGCAATGATTTTTGTAATTGCTTGAATTTTGTTAGCAATATAATCAAGGCCACCATTAATACGGATAAACTCTGAAAGACCGCCAATAAACATCGATAGCAAGAAGATTTCCTGCATATCCGTAAAGCCTTTATAAACATCTTTTACAAAGCTTGCACCTTCATAGCTGCCAGTAAAGCCCATGAGTGCAGCAAAGATAATACCGCTAAACAGTACTACGAATACATTAAAGCCCATTACCGCGAGTATTAAGATAAATGCATAAGGTAATACTAATAAAATATCAAAGTCTTGCGTTTCAACAGCTTCTGCAGTAGGCGTTAAGAAGAATAACAAGCCGATAGTTAATGCTGCAGCGGGTAAGGCAATTTTTAAGTTCTCACGGAATTTATCTTTCATTTCACAGCCTTGCGTGCGAGTTGCCGCAATAGTTGTGTCAGAGATGATTGATAAGTTATCACCAAACATGGCACCCGATACAATCGTGCCAGCCATAAGAGATGGATCAATGCCTGTTTTTTGGGCAACGGCATAAGCAATCGGGCCAATCGCACCGATAGTACCCATTGAAGTGCCCATCGCAGTCGACACAACCGCAGCAATTAAAAATAATCCAGGTAGTAACAGAGCTGGTGGAATAAGTGATAAACCGGCATTAACAACGGCATCAACACCACCGGTTGCACCAGCAACTGCAGAAAATGCACCGGCAAGCAGATAAATCAAACACATAGTGATGATGTTGCTATGGCCAGCGCCTTTAATAAAGGTTTCAACACTGTGGTTGATGGTATTTTTATTTAAGATAAATGCCAACATGATGGCTGGCAAAATTGCCACAGGAGCAGGCAATTGATAGAAGGCGTAATCGACACCTTGAGACTGTAAGTATAAGCCAGCGCCTAAAAATAAGCCGACAAACACCAAAAGCGGCAGCAAAGAAAGTTTTGCTTTTGTTTTATTAAATGATGGCTGCATCATATTCCTCGTTAGATAACCAATAACACAGCCAAACACTTCTTTTAGCTGTATTTAGTCGCTGTCTTAAACAATGAAAGACAACAACAGCGCCCGCAAGCCAAAGACCAAATCGGCGCAAAGGAAGAAGTTTAAATGTATAGATGGCTAAATGCAAAGACTATCTGTTATTATTGTTGTTCTATTAATAAATCTAAAATTAGCTCTGTATTTTTTATAAGCTAACCTGACTATTACATGAGTTTTCGATAAAATCCAGCCAGCTAAGAAGAATAGATAAGGTAACTATATGAACCGCATAGGTGTATTTGGCGCAAACGGCCGCATGGGACTTGCACTTTTAGAAGCAGTCTCAAAAAAAGATGACGCAACATTAACGGGCGCGTACGTACGCGAAAACTCACCACTTTTGGATATAGCGGTTAATCAATTAAACAGCGCTGCATCAGCAGATGTATCATTTAGCAAAGAAACAGACGTAAAAGATGCAGATGTATTGATAGATTTCACCTTACCTCAAGGCATGCGCAACCACTTAAAAACAGCGGTCGAAAAAAATATCGCGATGGTAATTGGTACTACGGGCCTTAGCCAAGATGATCTTGATGCCCTTAATGAAGCCGCGAAACACATTCCGATTGTTTTTGCCCGCAACTATAGCGTAGGTGTGAATTTACTGCTTAACTTAGTGCAGACTGCGGCTGTGAAGTTTGGCGATGACATGGATATCGAAATATTTGAAGCTCATCATCGTCATAAAATCGATGCGCCATCGGGAACTGCATTGGCAATTGGTGAAGCAATTGCTGAGGCAAAAGGCTGGCAGCATGATGAAGTCGCGCGTTTTGATAGAAGCAAAGACGAACACGCAAAATCGCAAAATGAAATCGGTTATTCGGTCATGAGAGGCGGAGATATTGTAGGTGAACACACCGCATATTTCGCAACTTCTGGCGAAAGGCTAGAATTAACTCATAAAGCAAGTTCAAGAATGACCTTCGCGTTAGGAGCTGTAAGAGCTGCAGGCTGGTTGAAAAATAAACCAGCTGGACTTTATGACATGCAAGATGTGCTTGACTTGAAGTAGTTTAGTCTCTTTTTTGGCAGTTTCAGTGAATTTTTCGTTAATAACGCTTATTTTTACTATTTTATTAATTAAGATTAGATCTGAAAGCTAAATTACTGTAGAATAGCGCCAATTTGCCAAAAATTCATAAATGCGTGTTTCCAATCGCTTTAAACGGGCAGTAGAGCAAATGACTTTACTCCCGTTTTTTACTGTTAGGAGGTTAACTTGACTAAATCCGCTCTGTTAGTCCTAGAAGACGGCACAGTGTTTCGCGGTACTGCAATCGGCGCTGACGGCATGTCAGTCGGTGAAGTAGTATTCAATACGTCTATGACTGGTTATCAAGAAATTTTGACTGACCCTTCATACGCGGAACAAATCGTAACTTTGACGTACCCACATATCGGTAATACGGGTACTAACAGCGAAGACGAAGAAGCGGGTCAAATCTGGGCTAAAGGCCTAGTGATCCGTGATTTGCCACTGCTAGCAAGTAATTTCCGTAACGAGCAATCGTTAAGTGATTACTTAAAAGAACGCAATATCTTAGGTATTGCAGACATCGACACTCGTAAATTAACACGTATCTTACGTGATAAAGGCGCTCAAAATGGTTGTATCATTGCAGGCGACGAGTTAGATGAGAATAAAGCGCTTGAAGCTGCGCAAGCCTTCCCAGGCTTAAAAGGCATGGATTTAGCAAAAGTTGTCTCAACCAAGGAAAATTTTGAGTGGCGTGATTCAAGCTGGACATTAGGTTCAGGTTTTAAAACGCTAGAAGCAGCAGACGAGAAGTTCCACGTTGTTGCTTATGACTTCGGTGTTAAACGTAATATCTTACGTATGTTAGTTGACCGCGGTTGTAAATTAACCGTTGTTCCTGCACAAACATCTGCAGAAGACGTATTGGCATTAAACCCAGACGGTATCTTCTTATCAAATGGCCCTGGCGACCCTGAGCCGTGTACCTACGCGATTGAAGCAATTAAAACTTTCCTAGAAACAGACACGCCAATCTTTGGTATCTGTTTAGGTCACCAATTACTAGCGCTTGCCTCAGGTGCTAAAACGATGAAAATGAAGTTTGGTCACCACGGTGGTAACCACCCAGTTAAAGATCTTGATCGCAATGTTGTAATGATCACAGCGCAAAACCACGGTTTCGCAGCTGACGAAGCAACATTACCAGCGAATTTACGTGCAACTCACGTATCATTATTCGATGGCACGCTACAAGGTATTCACCGCACAGATAAGCCTGCATTTAGCTTCCAAGGTCACCCAGAAGCAAGCCCAGGTCCACATGATGCGGCGCCATTATTTGACCACTTCATCGATTTGATGCAAGCACGTTCTAACTAATTTAACCGGAGTAACAATGCCAAAACGTACCGACATAAAAAGCATTCTTATCTTAGGCGCAGGCCCGATCGTTATCGGTCAAGCTTGTGAATTTGACTACTCTGGTGCACAAGCGTGTAAAGCACTACGAGAAGAAGGCTTTCGAGTAATTCTTGTAAACTCGAACCCTGCAACTATCATGACTGACCCTGAAATGGCGGATGCGACGTACATCGAGCCAATTCACTGGGAAGTGGTAGAGAAAATCATTGAAAAAGAAAAGCCTGATGCAGTACTGCCTACTATGGGTGGTCAAACAGCATTAAACTGTGCACTTGATTTAGATAAGCACGGCGTACTGGCTAAACATGGTGTTGAACTTATCGGTGCAACTGCTGATGCAATCGATAAAGCTGAAAACCGTGAGCGTTTTGACTTAGCAATGAAAAACATTGGCCTTGAGTGTCCGCGTGCAGAAATCGCTCACTCAATGGAAGAAGCACACGATGTACTTAGCCGCATCGGTTTCCCATGTATCATTCGTCCATCATTCACGATGGGTGGTACCGGTGGTGGTGTTGCATACAACCAAGAAGAATTTGATGAAATTTGTGAGCGTGGTCTAGATTTATCACCAACAAATGAACTTCTAATCGACGAATCATTAATCGGTTGGAAAGAATACGAAATGGAAGTTGTGCGTGACAAAAACGACAACTGTATCATCGTATGTTCTATCGAAAACTTTGACCCTATGGGTGTTCATACTGGTGACTCAATCACGGTTGCTCCAGCGCAAACATTGACGGATAAAGAATACCAAATCATGCGTAATGCATCGATGGCGGTACTTCGTGAAATCGGTGTTGAAACAGGTGGTTCAAACGTACAATTTGGTGTGAACCCAGTTGATGGCCGTATGGTTATCATCGAGATGAACCCGCGTGTATCGCGTTCATCTGCTCTAGCATCAAAAGCAACGGGTTTCCCAATTGCGAAAATCGCTGCAAAACTAGCTGTAGGTTACACCCTTGATGAGCTACAAAACGACATCACTGGCGGTAAAACACCAGCGTCTTTCGAGCCGTCAATTGACTACGTTGTAACTAAGATCCCACGTTTTAACTTCGAAAAATTCGCAGGTTCAAACGACCGTCTTACAACACAGATGAAGTCTGTGGGTGAGGTTATGGCGATTGGTCGTAACCAACAAGAGTCACTACATAAAGCATTACGTGGTCTTGAAGTAGGCGCAACGGGCTTTAACCCAATTGTTGCTCTTGATGATCCGAAAGCAAAAGAAAAAATCATCCGTGAATTACGTGAGCCAGGTGCAGAGCGTATTTGGTACGTTGCTGATGCAATGCGTCACGGTATGAGCGTAGAGGACGTTTTCGAACTCACTAAGATTGACCCTTGGTACCTAGTGCAAATCGAAGACATCTTAAAAGACGAAGCAACAATCAGCGAAGTAGGTATGGCTGGTTTAAATGCTGAGTTCTTACGCAAGCTTAAGCGTAAAGGTTTCGCTGATGCGCGTATCGCTGAAATTGCCGGTGTTTCTGAAGCAGAAATTCGTAAAAAGCGTCACCAGTTAGATATCGTGCCTGTATACAAGCGCGTTGATACGTGTGCTGCAGAGTTTAGTTCAGATACAGCTTACATGTACTCAACTTATGATGAAGAGTGTGAAGCGAATCCATCTGACAAAGATAAAATCATGGTAATCGGTGGTGGCCCTAACCGTATCGGTCAAGGTATCGAATTCGATTACTGCTGTGTTCACGCAGCATTAGCTTTACGTGAAGACGGCTACGAAACAATCATGGTTAACTGTAACCCTGAAACTGTTTCGACTGACTACGACACATCAGATCGTTTATTCTTCGAGCCAATCACGCTAGAAGACGTATTAGAAATCGTACGTGTTGAAAAGCCTAAAGGTGTAATCGTTCAGTACGGTGGTCAAACGCCACTTAAACTTGCGCGTGCACTAGAAGCGAATGGTGTGCCAGTTATTGGTACTTCTCCAGATGCAATCGACCGTGCTGAAGACCGTGAGCGTTTCCAACAACTTGTTGAGCGTCTGAACCTTCTGCAACCAGAAAATGCAACAGTGACTTCTTTAGAAGAAGCGGTTGTTAAGTCTGCTGAAATTGGTTTCCCTCTGGTTGTACGTCCTTCGTACGTACTAGGTGGTCGTGCGATGGAAATCGTATACGATGAAGACGACTTACGTCGTTACATGACTGAAGCGGTATCTGCATCAAATGAAGCGCCAGTACTACTTGATCACTTCTTAGATAACGCAATCGAAGTTGACGTTGACGCTATCTGTGACGGTGAACAAGTAATCATCGGTGGTATTATGGAGCACATCGAGCAAGCAGGTGTTCACTCAGGTGACTCAGCATGTTCTTTACCAGCTCATTCATTAACAGCTGAAGTACAAGACGTAATGCGTAAGCAAGTGACAGATATGGCACTAGAGCTTGGCGTAATTGGTCTGATGAATACACAGTTTGCTGTGAAAGACGGTCAAGTTTACTTAATCGAAGTAAACCCACGTGCTGCACGTACAGTACCGTTTGTTTCTAAAGCAACAGGTATCGCACTTGCTAAAGTAGCGGCACGTTGTATGGCGGGTCAATCACTGGCAAGCCAAGGTATTACAAAAGAAGTAATTCCTCCTTACTACAGCGTTAAAGAAGTCGTACTTCCTTTTGCTAAGTTCCAAGGTGTTGACCCAATCCGTGGCCCAGAAATGCGCTCAACGGGTGAGGTAATGGGTGTTGGTGAAACTTTCGCCGAAGCATTCGCCAAAGCACAATTAGGTGCAAGCAACACTTTACCACGCGGTGGTCGCGCGTTACTATCGGTACGCAACAGTGACAAACCACGTATTGTTGAACTGGCTAAAACCATGACTGAATTAGGTTTTGAGCTAGATGCAACAGGTGGCACTGCAAAAGCACTTGAAGAAGCTGGCATTGCAGTACGTCGCGTAAACAAAGTATTCGAAGGTCGTCCTCATATTCTTGATAGAATTAAAAATGGTGAATACAGCTACATTGTAAACACTACTGAAGGTCGCCAAGCGATTGAAGATTCGAAGGTGTTACGTCGTGGTGCATTACAGCACAAGACTAACTATACAACGACGCTGAACGCGGCATTTGCTAACTGTACTGCTAACCAAGCAGACGACCGTAGCAAGGTGACGTCAGTTCAGGAACTACATCAGCGAATTAACTAAGGAAATGTGCCAGGGGCGAGCAATTCGCCCTTTGGATTAAGTGAGAATAATATGCAATCAATTCCGATGACGGTTCGTGGTGCAGCATTACTGCGCGAAGAACTTAACGAATTAAAAACAGTTACACGTCCAAAAATTATCGCTGATATCGCTGAAGCGCGTGAACACGGTGATTTGAAAGAAAACGCTGAATACCATGCTGCTCGTGAGCAACAGGGTTTCTGTGAAGGTCGTATTCAAGAAATTGAAGCGAAACTTTCAAATGTACAAATCATCGATGTGACGAAAATGCCAAAAACTGGCAAAGTTATTTTTGGTACAACAGTAACTATCGTTAACGTTGAAACCGACGCTGAGGTAACTTACCAAATCGTGGGTGATGATGAAGCAGATATCAAAAACAACCTGATCTCTGTTAACTCGCCAATCGCACGTGGCTTAATTGGTAAAGAGGTAGATGATGCCGTTACCATTAAAACACCAAACGGTGAAGTCGAGTACGAAATCATTGAAGTTGAGTATATTTAATAGCTTAACCAAGCATTGATAAAAACCGCAGTTTTATACTGCGGTTTTTTTATGCCTGTTTACAGAGGGAAATTTATTCGCTAGGTTGGTCGCTTAGCAATCATAATGAAGGAGTAATAATGGCTAAAATTCAATATCCTAAGCCGCTTGCCAAAGGCGATAGTATAGCTATTTGTGCTTTTTCATCGGGTGTTGATAAAGCGTTTCATAGACGCTTAGACACAGTGCTTAGTGGCTTAACTGCTAAAGGTTTTACCGTTATTGAAGGTGCCTGCTTACGACAAGAGCATAATAGCGCTAAGCAACGAGCAGAAGAGCTAATGCAGTATTTAACTGATGATTCAATTGCGGCAATTATGCCTCCTTGGGGAGGGGATCTCACCATGGAGATTTTACCTCTTCTTGATTTTAATGCGATAAGCAAAGCAAGACCTAAATGGTTAGTTGGTTTTTCAGATATCAGTACGTTTGCATGTGCATTAACCACTCGCTGTGGTTGGGCAACCTTGCATGCTGCCAATTTGATGCAAATTCACCCAAATGATCCTGATGCTTATTTAGCGGATATTTTCAACGCCATGGCACTTGAAGAAAAGCAGCAGCTGCATCAAGTCGCTGCGCCTTTTTATCAGCAAAAACCTATTGATTATAAAGCCGACCCTGATGCTCAATTTGATTTTACCGCACAGAGTCAGTGGCGCTGTATCAATTATAAAGATACACGCCAAATTGAAGTATCTGGGCGATTAATTGGTGGTTGTTTAGATACGCTAGGCTTATTGTTACCCTCAAATTACTACGCGTTGCATGAGTTTAAAAAACAGTATGCACCAGAGGGGTTAATTTTATACCTCGAAAATGCAGAGCTCAGTCCAATGGCCCTTGCACGTTGTTTGTTATCATTAAAGTTGAATGATGTTTTTACAGATGTGAATGCGGTGGTGTTTGGTCGTAGCCCTGCAATAAATAACGATTGCTACTTTGATGAATACCAAGCCATCGAACTTGCATTTAAAGGCAATTTGTTCCCGGTTATCGTTGATGCTGACATTGGTCATGTTGCCCCTAATTTAGCACTAATAAATGGAGCTGTTGCCACAATAACGGCGAATTTGAATGATGGATTGGCGAGTAATGTGGTTGTGAAAACCGATTTAAAATAACAATTATGCAGGCAAAGCCTGCATAATTTCTAAGCGCTTAAACCACAGTAATTACCGCGTCTTTGTCTAAACGCGATTTTGGTAATGCAGCATTATAATCTTGCTCTGGCTCGTGATAACCAATAGCGAGTGCCACCTCACAAACATAGCCGCCTAATTCATCTGCAAAAAGCTCACCGAGTAAGTCTTTATCGACACCTTCCATCGGTGTTGAATCTAAACCTAAACGAGCAACTGTGTGCATAGTATTGCCTAAGGCAATGTAGGTTTGAGCTTTAGTCCAAGCGGCGTTAACACCTTGCTCGTCAGTATTTAAATCAACGAAGGCAAATGCGCCAAATGCTTGCTCTTTGTTTTCTGCCTTAGTGCGGCCATTCGCAATATCCGCATCAATTACTTTTTCATAATCAGCACGTTGATAGCTTGGGTTATAAGCAAATAAAATAGTGTGCGAAGCCGCTTTTGCATGTACTTGGTTAAATTGAAACTTATTTGCAAAACTATCATGTAAACGTTGCTTTGCTTGCTCTGATTCAATGACCACAAACTTCCATGGTTGAGAATTAATAGACGATGGCGACAAGCGTAATGCTTCTAAAATTACAGCTAAGTCTGCTTGGCTAATGTGCTTTGAAGCGTCGTAACGTTTACTTGTGTAACGGCGTTGTAAGTCAGAAATGATTGGGTGTGTCATGGTTTGCTCCCGCATGTATAACAATTAGGTGCAGTTTACGCCTTGCATACTTTACGATAAAGCGCATAATCGAATAAACATTATCAAAAAATTTTAGTTAATATGCTGGTTGAAGATCTCAAATTAATCCTCAAGGTGGCTGAATTTCGCAGTATTACAACCGCGGCAGCAAAATTAGACATGCGAGCCGCTACCGCCAGTGCGGCAATTAAACGTGTTGAAGCAGCGCTGGGTGCAGAGTTATTTGTTCGAACTACTCGTCATTTACGTTTATCTGCGGCAGGGGAACGCTTTTTACCTCAGTGTCAGCAAGCGGTGCTCATGCTTGAGCAAGCGACACTCGCCTTAAAAGGTGAGCATGATGAAATTGAAGGAGAACTAAGAGTCGCATTATCTTCAGACTTAGGCCGCAATATTATTATTCCTTGGTTAGATGAGTTACTTGATGAGTATCCAAAACTGAGTATGCGCCCGCATATTAGCGATAGTAATGTCGACTTTTACCGAGACTCCGTTGATTTTGCGCTTAGGTATGGCTCGCCATCCGACTCAAATTTATATGGCTTTAAAATTTGTAATGTTCCGCGGCTGTTATGTGCAACTCCAGAGTATATTGCCGAACATGGCGCGCCGACACATCCCGATGAATTAAATCAGCATCAAGGCCTATTTTATCAACTGCAAGATATCATCAATAATGTCTGGGAATTTACCGATGGAGCCCAGCGCTTTAAGGTGAAAATGCAAGGCCGTCGAGCATCGAATGATGGTGATTTGGTAAGGCGTTGGTGTGTGGCTGGAAAAGGCCTAGCAGTTAAATCTTGCATTGATATCAGTGATGATTTGCTAAGTGGGCGGGTAGTGCCAGTAATGCAAAATTACCCTCACTTATGTGCAGAGCTTTGGTTAATTTGCCCAAGTCGACAATCCATTACACCTGCGGTTCGTTTAGTGCGTGATATATGCCGAGCAAAAACCAAGGTAATTCTCAATCAATTGATTGAAAAAGGCATTTTAGATAAGCGGGTACTCGATAACTAATTATTTTAGGTATAGAATAGCGAGGCTTATTCATATTTATGGCTAAGCAACATTCTCAGGGCGGGGTGAAATTCCCCACCGGCGGTATACTTTAAATTTAAGTGAGCCCGCGAGCGCTTTAACGTTGGTTAAAGGTCAGCAGATCTGGTGAGAGGCCAGAGCCGACGGTGATAGTCCGGATGAAAGAGAATATAGTTAATCTATAAAACAGTAATTGGCTGCCTGCGGGTGGTCTTTTTTGCTGTGCCTTTCAATGTCCTGAATCTTTTCATATTTAATTTAATAGGTATTAAAAATGATGATTCAGTCTTCTTTACTTAGCCAATTTGGCGAACCACTTGAACGCGTTGAACGTGCTATTGCTGCCTTGCAGCAAGGTGAAGGCGTACTTGTAGTAGATGACGAAAACCGTGAAAACGAAGGTGATTTTGTGTATTCAGCACAGCACCTGACAACAGAGCAAATGGCCATGATGATCCGTGAAGGCAGCGGTATTGTGTGTCTTTGCATGGGCGATGAGCGTGTTAAACAGCTTGATTTACCACAAATGGTTGAGCATAACACCAGTCAGAACAAAACAGCGTATACAGTGACCATTGAAGCTAAAACGGGCGTGACAACCGGCGTTTCAGCAGCTGATCGTGTAACCACCATTAAAGCGGCAACAGCTGACAATGCAAAGCCTGAAGATTTATCTCGCCCAGGACATGTGTTTGGACTGCGAGCACAAACGGGTGGGGTATTAGTGCGCCGTGGCCATACTGAGGCATCGGTTGATTTAATGCAGTTAGCGGGTTTAACACCGTTTGGTGTTATTTGCGAATTAACGAATCCAGACGGTTCAATGGCTCGCTTGCCTCAAGTAAGCAAGTTTGCCAATGAGCACAACATGCCTGTTGTATCGATTGAAGATTTAGTTGCCTACCTCCAAGCAACGCAAAAACAGGCTTGTTAAAAGCGTTAATAAAAAGTTTTAAGTTTTGAGCTATAAGCCGTAAGTAAAATGAGGCTACCTTGGTAGCTTCATTTATACATTAACCGGTGCAAAACCTCATTACGCCAGGCTTGATTGAAAAGGCTTACCACCTAGCGGTAAATCCTCGGTTATCTATGTGAACAAAACCACCGTGGTGGGAGGCGGGTTTATAGCGGCCAATACCGCCATTATAGCGGCTCTGTTTTTGGAATTTTTCAAACACTTTATAAAGCACGTCAACATCAGCAATCGTTAGTTTGCCATCACCGTTTAAATCGTCCATTCGGCCATCACCATCTTCGTCTATATATAAGTCAAAGGCATCGCCATATTGATGTCGGCTGTGTTTGCCATTACCAATTGATCGATTGTAGTGGGGTGTTCTATAGCCGCTAATAAAAGCAAACTTGCTAACTTTAATCCCTTCATTTTGTACAAACGTGAGCAGATCTTCGAGCATCAACAAGCCATCGTTGTTGACATAAAGATACTTTGGAAAGCCACTTACTTGTTTACATATCACGTTTTTAATTTGCACATGAGGAGTCAGTTGGCGAGTTAAGTCTTCCTGTGTTACTTCAATAAATCCATTTGGCGCACTGTACTGTGGGTAGTTTTTATAAGGTGCAGGGTAGAGGCCGATTTGGTAATTATTCAATTGCTTATTGTTGGCATTGAATGGTGTTTTCACTATAACGAGTAAGTGTTTGCGGGTAATATTGTTACTCAGTACTAGGTTATAAAACCCTGCATTTTCTGGGGCATAAACGGCAAGACTATTTGGCCCTAATCGCTCTGTCTCAACATCTGATACTGCAGCAGCTGTAAAATCAGCCGTGTTATCAAGTGTTAGCACTTGTTTCGCATCAAGTACAAGGCTGTGCAGCGAGTCAGTTAATTCAATGGCAGCAACAGAGTATGTAGTTAACACTAAGCACACACTTAAAATAATACGGCTGAAATACATAGTGACCTCTAAATTGTATTGTTTGCTAATGGCGTGGTGAGTGCTTTTAATAACGCGCCATCGCGATTATAAACGTCGGTATAAAATTGTAGGCCCTCGTCGTTACCCGCAACGGTCCAATACATTAAAAGTACGTCTAGCGGTTTTGATAAGCTGACTTTTTTAGTCTCTTTTGCTGCAATGGCGTCATCAATTTCACTACGGCTCCAATTATCTGACGTTTCTAAGATTTTCTCAGCCAAGGTGAATGGGTCATCAACTCTTACACAGCCGTGGCTAAATGCACGTTGGTCTTGCTGAAATAAACTTTTTGCAGGGGTATCGTGCAAATAGATTGAGTATTTATTAGGGAACATGAATTTTATTTGTCCCAGTGAATTATTCTCTGAAGGTTGTTGTACAAACCAATACGGAAAATTTTTACGGCTGGCATTCGCCCAATCAATACTCTCGCTATCCACGGGATTACGGCGGCTATCAACCACAACAAAGTCTTTCTCGTTTAAGTAGTTTGGATTTTCTTTCATTTTTTTGATGATGCCACCTGAAATGCTCCGAGGTACTGTCCAGGTTGGGTTCATCACGATATAGCTCATTTGCCCTTTAAATATTGGCGTTTTGGTGTAGTTTCTGCCTACAACTACATTGGTTTGCCATTTTAATTTATTGTCTTCAAATAAATACAGCAGGTAACCTGCGATATTAACCACTAAGAAGCGCTCTGTTAGGGTATTATCAACCCAACGAATGCGCTCTAGGTTCACTAAAATATCATTGACGTATTCGCTGTAATCTTTGTTGAGTAGTTTTAACGTTGCATTACCAATCACACCATCATCAGCAACTTGATGCGCATTTTGAAAGCGTTTAACTGCTGCCACCAGCTCATCATCATAATCCGTGACGTCACTTTCACTGCCTTCAAAATAGTTTAATCGCTTTAACTTTTGCCTTAAGAGCGGCACAGCTGGGTCTGATTGACCCGGTTTTAAAACATTGTTTTGCAATACGATGGCTGGTAATTCACCTGTGGCATCAAGCTCTCGGTAAAACACGAGGGCGTCTTTTAGGCGTTGATAATGTGGTAAAACAGGCTTGAGGTTTTCAAGTCCCTTATCAAGGCTTTTTGATTTTACATGTTTAAGTAATGAGGCGGCCGCGGCATCAGGGCTGACATCAAATTGTTCATAGTTCCATGTGGCTGCAAGTTGTTTTGGGTTAACTTTTCCGCGTATAAGGTGTTTTGCATAGGTCATGACAGCATCTGTCATCAGTACATCAAACTGGGCTTCGACGGCATCGGCTCCACGTTTATCTATCTCGCTGGCTAGTGCCATTAAAGTATCAAAGTGATAGTCATTAGGGGAGAGGCCTTCAAGTTCAGCTTGGGCAATTAAGTTGAGCGCTTGTTTAGCATATTTGCTGTCATCCCATACCCGTTCAAAGCCGTTTGCTTTGTAAGTGGCAATGGTCATTTCGGGGGAGTGGATTTGTTGTTTTTCAATACTGTGAGATTCACCAATCAGAATAGGCTCAAGCTGTTGTTGTAAGTACTGATTTTCGGCCAGCACAGGCATGCAAATGGATAAACAACTTACCAAAGCTGTGTAGCGAAGAATTTTCATAGCTATGTCCTTATAACGTATTTTTTTAATTTGCTTACATTGTTTCTTTTTTGCTCATTTAAGCTTAGCAAAGCAATGCAATTTATAGGAACATATTTTTTAAATAAAAACGCTTGGCAAATGAGTTTGCCAAGCGCTTGGTTGGGATTTTAAAGGGAGTTTAATGACTGGTTGTTTGTAATTTTGCTTCTGGCTCTGCTTTTTTACCTCTTAGCTTGCCAATTAAGCGTTTAAAATCTTCTAACGCGACGTACTGACAAGGGATTAAAATAAGCGTAATGACCGTTGCAAATAACACCCCGAATGCCAGTGATACAGCCATAGGGATAACAATTTTTGCTTGTAAGCTTGTTTCCATAATGATTGGTAATACACCAATAAAGGTTGTGACAGAGGTCAGTAAGATAGCTCTAAAACGACGACCACCGGCTTGCATTACCGCGTCTTTAATTGCAACACCTTCTGCGCGGGCCTTATTAACAAAGTCGACCATTACTAGCGAGTCATTTACCACAACACCTGCAACCGCGATAATACCAAATACTGACAGGCTGCTCATTGTCATACCTAAAATCATATGACCGAACATTGCACCAATTACACCAAATGGAATAACCGACATAATAATAAACGGCTGTGAGTATGAACGAAGTGGAATCGCTAACAGTGCAAAGATGATCAGCATTGATAGAGCAAAGTCACGCACTTGTTCTGCCACACTGTCCATTTCTTCTTGAATACGACCCGCTACATTACTTTCTACGCCTGGGTAGCTTTTCAGTAGGCTAGGTAAATACTCATCACGGATTTCTTTTGCAATGGCAAATGGTTCAGCTTGGTCTGTGTTAACGGCTGCCCACACATTTACCGTACGTTTAGCATTTTCACGACGAATACGGTTTACACCATCAACAATATTTACTTTAGCTACTTCAGCCAGCGGCACTTCAACTCCTGTTGGCGTAATGATACGTGCATCTGTGATGTCACTTACCGCGTTACGTGATTCACGAGGGTAGCGGATCATTACTTTAATTTCTTCACCGTCACGTAAAATACGTTGTGCTTCTAGGCCGTAGTAACTAAAGCTAACTTGTGATGCTACATCCGAGAGGGTTAAACCTAAGCTGTAAGCAAGCGGTTTAAGTTCAAGTTGTACTTCATCGGTTGCTGATTGGAGTGAGTCATTAACATCACCCACACCTTCCATGCTATTTAATTTCTCTTTTAATAGCGCAGCCACTTCTTTAAGTTTGTTGATGTCTTTACCTTCAAGGCGGAAGCTTACATCACCGTCATCGCGACCCCCATTCATGATACTGTCTTCAATATTCAGCGTTTTCACACCTGGTAATGGTGGCATTTGCTCGCGCCACATTGCACTTAACTGGAATGTATCAATAGGGCGTAAATCGGGTTCAACTAAAATTGCCATGATACGTGCGCTGGTTCTGCCGCGCAGACTAACCGATAAATCGCGGATCATCGGTTGACCATATTGCTCTTCAACTTGTTTATCGACATCTAGAATCAGTTTCTCAATTGTTTGCGCTGTTTCAAGAGTCGCTTGCTCAGATGACGATAAATTCATTTCAATTGAGATACGTGGGAAATCATGTGGAATTTTAGGGTTCGCAACAAACTTCACTAAACCACCTGCGAACATACCGCCACTGACAATCAATACACAAATAAAACCAACAATAACGGTGTAACGATAGTGAATACAGTGACCAATAAATGGAGTGTAATAATTATCGACAAAGTTTTTAAGTCCTTTATCCATTCCTAAGCGTAAGCGATGTAAAGGGTTTTTAGGATTCGCTGGTTTATTTTTCATTGCCGCCAAGTGAGCAGGCAAGATTAGTTTTGATTCAATTAATGAGAACACTAAACATAAGATGATCACACCGCCTATGGCTTTCGAAAACGCAGAGCCTGGGCCTGATGCCAGTGTTTGCGGTAAGAATGCGGCAATCGTGGTTAACACACCAAAGGTTGCAGGAATAGCAACACGTTTTACGCCGCGTACTACGTTATCAAGGCTATGACCGTGCTTTTCAATTTCAGAACTGGCTGACTCACCCACTACGATAGCGTCATCAACGACTATCCCGAGTACCAGAATAAATGCGAATAACGAGGCTAAGTTGATAGTGACATCTAAAAAGCCCATTGGCATCATTAAAAATGCACCTAGGAATGACACTGGTAAACCCATCATCACCCAAAATGCTAAGCGCAGTGGTAAGAATAGCGCCAGTACCACCATGACTAAAATACCACCCCATACCATGTTGTCGATCATCATGTTAAGACGACCTTCAAGGTAGTAAGTTAAATCAACAATCGGAGACAGTTTTACGCCAGCCGGAAGCTGTGGTGCTTTTTCTGCTAGGTAGTTTTTTAATACCCCTGCAACTTTCGTGATGTCTTGATCTTTTGATGCATTAACTTCAAATGTTAGTGAGTTTTTACCATTGTACTTAGAATATTGCAGGCCTTCTTCAAAGCCATCATGCACAGTGGCCACATCGCCTAAGAACACTTGTGCGCCATCAGGTAAGTGTAATAAAGGTAGATTTTCGAACTCTTTACCACGATACGCTTGGTTTTCAACACGCATCGAAATATAGCCATTTTCTGAGCGAATTTGACCAGCTGACATATTTGCAGAGAAGCTGCGAACGGCTGTAGCAATATCACGGAAGGTTAAACCATACTCACGTAGTTTATCTGGGCTAATTTCGATGCCAATTTCATAATTTAAACCACTATGAAATTCAACCAAGTTGATTTGAGGTAAGGCTTGTAATTCATCTTTTATGTCGTTACCAAGCTCTTTTAGTTGGTAATTTGTCATATCGCCATACAGGGCTAAGATCATTACCTCTTGCTCGTACTTATCACGACGTACAATAGGGCGTTCCATCTCAGCTGGGAAGGTATTGATTGAATCAACCTGCATCTTGATTTCATCGAGTACTTCTTGAGGGTCGTACTTTTCTTCGATTTCGATCCAAGCTTGTGAAAAACCACGGTTTGAATAGGTAATTAAGCGTTTAATGCCTTCGAGCCCTTCTAAAGACTCTTCGACCTTGATGGTGATCCCTTCTTCAACCTCTTGCGGCGCTGCACCCGGATAAACAGCTTGAATGCTGATCCAGTTGCTTTCAAATTGCGGGAACATTTGTTTACGGATAGACATTGCCGTTAACAAACCGCCCACTAAGATAAAAATCATAAGCAAATTTGCAGCAACCGGGTTGCGTGCAAACCAGGCAATAAGCCCTTTTTCTCTGTGCGTGGTCATGGCTTATTCCTCTTTTAACGCTAACTGCGTTGTTGGCGCATTAAGCTTTGCATTATCAAGCTTGACTGCCATGCCTTCAGTTGGGTATTCAAGTGCCGAGGTAATCAGTTGCTCACCATTAGCAAGGCCATTGTCGGCGATCACCATGCCATTTTGTTCTCGCACTATATTAAGTGTTTTAAACGAGAGTGTTTCACCGTCTTGTAACACGGCGACTTTGCTGTCTTTTACTAAGTGATGCGGTACCACAATCGCGTTGTCCAGCGCACGACCTTGAATGGTTGCATTTATGTATGAACCGAAACGTAGTGGTTGTTTTTGCTCATAAGGTGTTGCTACTTGCGCTACCAAATAATTCATGCGGCTGCGTTGGTCAACAACCCCTTCGCTACGTACAATAGTCGCTTGCCATGTAGTTTGTTTACCCGCAAATTCAGCGTTAATTGATACGCTGGCGCCAATACCTTGATTATTTAGGTATTGCAGATCTTTATCTGCTACAGGTAAACGAATTTCAGCCAGTGACGTCGAGCTTAGGCTACCAAAACTGTTACCTGGGTTTACCACACTGCCTAAACTAATTAAGCGCTCGTCGATAATCGCATCATAAGGCGCTTTAATGTAAGTGCGCTCAAGATTACGTTTAGCGCGTTTTACACTGGCTTGTGCAGCGCGATAACTTGCAAGTTTTTCAGCAAGTTGTGGTTTACGTAGATATAGCTCAGATGGAATAACTTGGTTTGAGTCACCTTTGATGCGATCCCATTCGGCTTGTGCAACTGACACCTGAGCACGTTCAATCTCAAGTGCTGAGCTTGCTTGCGCTAGTCCCGCTTCTGCTTCAATGAGTGCAGCTTCGTAATCATTTGGATCAATTCGTGCTAGAATGTCGCCTTGCTTAACAAATCCACCTTGTACAAATTGTTCTGATAACGACACAACCTGACCGCTCACTTGCGCAACAAGCTCAGTTTGGTTTTTAGGTTTAACGATACCGTATGATTTTACATCGAGGGTAATGGCGTCAAAGCTTAACGGTTTAATTGATACAAGCGGTCGCAGATCTTGTTCTGGTTTTTCGACTGGCGGTTGCTTCATTGAGGCAAATGCGAATGCCATTCCAAGTCCGCCGACTAATACGGCGATAGGGAGAATGATTTGTTTTTTACTAGCCACGGGATAGTCCCTCACGGTTGACGGTAATTAAAAATAAATTTGTTAGGCTAAGCATACGCAATAAAGTGTTTACAAGGCGTTTGAAGATGTAACAAACCATTACACATATTACAAAGACGCTACAAAGGTTCTATAAGAGGTACTCAATGACAGATAAAATGGCATGTAGATTAGGCTGTGGCGCCTGTTGTATTGCACCCAGTATTAGCTCACCGATACCAGGAATGCCAAACGGGAAAGCGGCGGGAGAGCGCTGTATTCAACTCGACGATAATAACCTATGTAAATTATTTGGTGATGAATCAAGGCCTAAGGTGTGTAGTGACTTTTCTGCTACCATCGATGTATGTGGCACCACTAACGAACAAGCACTGTATTTAATTACTGAACTTGAACAGATGACTTAAAAAAGATTAAACCTTTAACACTTTTTAACGGTTGCTGGGATCAGTTGTGTTTTATGGCTAAAGTTTTCTTCATGTTATTTAAAAATAATAAAGAACGACTTGTCTGTTTTAGAATACAAGAAACAATACTTGCGAAATTAACTATGAAAATACATGTAATCATCTATCTGATGTTAGCAAGCTCATTTACTTATGCAATACCACTGCAAGTCAAACTTGATCACAGCTCAGAAACGCAATTGCATACTAATCAACAACTCGTTGATGCATTAAAATCAAATAATAAAGACCAGTTTTTAAAAGCGCTAGCTGCTGGGGCTGATCCAAATTATCAAATTAATCAATCGAGTAGTGTTTTAAGCTTAGCCACGATTAATCTCGACTCTAACTTTTTAAGTGAGCTACTTCAAATGGGTGGAAATCCCAATAGTTACAGAGTGTCTGCAAAACGAAATTTAATATTTGAAGTATTAGGGCCAGATAGAATAGAGCACCTAAGAACTTTACTTAGGTTTTCTCCAAAACTAGATGTTAAGGATGGTACAGGCTCAACACCAATAATATATGCTGCGATATTGAGTAACTACACTGCGATGAAATTACTAATTGAAAAAGGCGCTGACACGTCACTCAAAAATAATTTTGGCTATGATGCTTTAAAGATCTTAGAAGATAACTCCACTCGAGAATGTCATCAGTCTGAGTGCTCGCAACTAAATGAAGTGAAACAGATTATTATGAAATAATTAATCGTTCTCAACGAAAAATGCCAGTCAATTGACTGGCATTATTGTTTTTGCTTACCACGTGTAGGTAGCGCTAAGAGTATATTGCTCGCCGCGACCAGGGGTACCCGGGACTTCTTCGAATGATTCATCCCAAATGTTGTCAGCTGCAAAGGTTACAAACACATTATCAAGCTGGGCTGGGGTAAATTTTAGCGTTAACTGCGTGAAGAAGGCTTCATCATCAGAGCTACGTAGGCGGTTATTGTGTTGCTTACGCCATTCGTTATCGATACGCAGCTCAAGCACATCCATTGGTTGCCATACTGCACCCAGTGTTACACGGTGATCAGGGTAGTTAAGCGCATAAAAGCTCGCATCAATATCTGCCGTGCCATAGTCTTCTGACTTTTCTAAATAGGTGTAGCTGGCAATCAACTCAGTGCTTTCGAACGATTTATTCGCTAAAAACTCAACGCCCAAGGTGTCTATATCAACCGGGTTTGCAAAACGTGCTGAGGTTGCATCAAAGCGATATGTCCAATCCGTAAGGTTTTTATCTTTACGGTAGAAAATAGCTGAATCTAAACGCCATGAAGACTGTTCAATCAGTAAACCTAATTCAAGGTTATCGGTGGTTTCGCGCTCAAGGCTGTAGTTACTTCTGAATAATCCGCCCGTTTCGCTGCCGCCAATAGCGGTATAACCGGGAACTTGTGTTGCCTCGGCGTATGACGCATACCAAGTATGTTCACTGCCATTTTGATTAGCTACTTTAAGGCTGGCATCGGCAATAAATGAGGTATCTGAGCTATCACGGTTGGTATCATCAAATGCAGCACCAACACGTAAAGTAAGCTCTTTGTTTGCTGTAAGGGCTGATTTGTACTCAGGCAAGATACTTAGCTTAGTGTAATTACGTGATGTAAAATTGTTTTCAAGAGATGTTGATTCAATTTCATCAGCAATAAATTGCCCAGCATAATTAATTGCATAGCGGTCATTTAAACGGTGACGTCCAGAGAGTGCTAATGACTTAACTGTGGTTTCGTGAAACGCTTCAAAAATAGCTGGGTTTTCACGAGACAAAACATAATGGTCGTTATGTTTACGATAATAGCCAGTCACTTCAAAGGTATTGCTCTCACCATACATTTGTTTGTGATTGAGCATGAAAAGCTTGGTTTCAAGGTCTTCGGTTTCATTAAAATTAAATGGCGTGTATAGATTTGGCCAACCAAAAAACTTCTCTTGGCGCCCGAACATTAAATCGGTTTGCGAGGTAGAGCTTGCAATTTGAACGCGTGCTGAGGCACGTTCAAAGTCGTGGTCGCCATTATCAATTGAGCCATCGCTTTTTGAGTGCGAGTATTCACCCTCAAAACCTAATCGCCAATCAGGTTTACTATCCAGCTTTTGGCTATGGGCAGCATGAATGCTTTGTAAATTAAAGCCATTCGTACCTGTGCCAAGTGAAACGCTGCCAGTGCTTGTGATAGGGCGCCAGCCAAATGAAACCGTGCCAACCGAGCTATTCATACCATAAAGGGCATTATCAGCCCCTGTAAGCACTGAAGGGCCTGTTAGCATCTGTGGGGCAATAGGAATTTCAGCAAAGTAGTGACCAGATTGAGGGTCAAATAATGTACTGCTACCGACACGAAAGCCAGTATTTTCGAAGATACCACCACGAATAGTGACATCAGCTTGAGCTTCAGCCATATTGCGTGATTGCAAATCGACACGTGGGTCATATTCTAAGTTTGATACCGGCGCATCAAAAGTACCAACCGGTTCTTTATTTGCGGTTGCTGAAACTTCAACGGTGATTTGTTCAATATTGTTGGTGTCTTCTGCTAGTACTGAGCAAGTGACGAATAATGCGGGAAGTGTAAGCTGTACTGCGCGTACCATCTAAAACTCTCTTGATTTTGTTTAATCTGGGTAGTGGGCTAGTTAGGCGCACTGAAAATTGCGGGTATTGTATCTGAATCACTGAGTTATACCACTCCAACCAGATTTCAGCAGGCAATAAAAAACCGCGCTAAGGCGCGGTCTTTTAACTAAAACGGTGTTTAGTTTTGATTAATAGATTGCGGTGGGAAGTTACTTAGAATGTTAGCAACCGTTTCTTTGATAACTTCAGTGCGCTTTTCAGGTGATTGATTTTTTTGCAAACGACCTTCTTTAGCACCACGCCAAACTAATTGGTTAGAAGCACGGTCAACTACGTCTAGAATTAACGTACCCACTTCATATTCGCGAGTGGTGGTTTGCGTGTTATAACCCATACCCCAGTAATTCCAGCGTGCACCGTAACCTACGTTAAAGGTATCAACATCAATTTTTGTATCAACTGAGGCATGATAGTTAATCAGTACATCTGCTTGTGCTAAATCAACTAGCTTCATACCGCTTTTTTCAAGTTCAGCATTAACAGCTTCACGAACGCGTTTTTCCATTAAAGGACTAATTTGGTAGTTCGCTACGTTTTTAGTCAAGCTGGCATTAGGTACCCAAGAGAAGGTTTTATAATTACTAAAATCTGCTGATTTGTCGTAATCCCAATCAGGCGTTTTAGCGCAAGCCGCTAAAAATAATACAGCCGTCGCGATTAATAAGTTCTTCATATTGTTTGCTCCTTGGCAAAATTTCCACTACTTGATTGATAACATAACACAAATAATACTCAACTGAATGATTATTTAAAAAACTATGGCACATTTACAAAAAAGTACTGTAATAGTTTGTAATTAAGCAGTGTGTTCCACTTCTATCCAATCTCTTTCATCGACCCAGTTTTGTGCACCATCTTTAACAGTACGAATAGGGACGATGTAATCACAGCTAACTTGTGGTTTAACTGAGGCAAAAATCGGCACAAAGCCAAAGCTTAGCGCTGTTTCGATAATTGCTTTTTGGTTTTGTGGGTCGATATCGGCTGCTTCATCGATATAAATCGGAATACGATACAAGTTTTGTTCTTGGTCGCTTAATAAGTAACGAATAAACAGCATGCCACACAGTAGCTTAATGGTAATACGAGTACCGTTAGAGCCGGCTGAATCGATTTTTTCGAAGTGTTCAGTTTCGCCAGCACGGTTTACTACCTCAAAACGAATATCAAATAAATCGGTCAGAGTTAAACCGGCTTTTTCTGAGGCAAGCTTAATTAAATGATCTTTCGCTTCATTTACCGCAGACTCGCTATAAGGCTCTTGGCTTAATAGGTCTAGGGTATCGCCTTGCTCAAACTGATTTGAGGTACTGATAATTGTATCAATGCTATCAACCAGCATCTTGCGCGGAATAACATTAATTTTGAATGCTTGAAGGTTAGAGATACGGTGCTGACTAATTCCTTTATTAAAGCTATTCATTTCTCGGCGCAGGCGGTCTAAGTCTTCGCGCAAGCCTTTAATAGTAGCGGCTACTTCGGTTAACGCAACGCGGCCTTGACGCTCAACGGCATCGCGCTCGTTGTCGATGTTATGAAACGCGCTAATAAGCTTTTCGTATTTAGTAAACTCATCGTTTTCGTTATCAAATTTAGTAATACCCGCATTGTAAATATGTAGGTAGGTATTACGTACGTTGATATCAAAGTTACGTAACTCTTGGCAGTCTTTATTGAAGTGGTGAATAAGATCGCTCAAGTTATCAAAATCAATAGTGATTTCAATCATGTATGGAGTCACTTTACCTGAGTAAACATCAAGGGTGTGATCGATACGTTCAGATTTAACTTGGCGTAAACGATCAGCTTGGCGGGCAAGCAGATCTTTTTTCGACTTGATAATTGAACGACGGTCGCTGATTGAGCCACTGTTCTTTTGAATGTCTTGCAGGTAGTCGTCAACTTGTTCGCGCTCTGCATTTAATTGCTCTTTTAGCATGGTTTGTGCATCGACAGATTGCTGCATGATTTCAAATTGTTCAAAGCGTTTTAATGCTTCTTCTGAGGCCATTAGCTCATCATATAAGGCATCTTTTTCTTTTTGCTTTTCGGCGACATTAGCAGCAACTTCGCGTTGTTGTTTAAACTCTTTTAGTGAGTTTTCTAGGGCAGCGAGTTGCGCGGTTAATTGCTCTTTATTTTCGCCCGTTTGCATTTGCACTGGGCTTAGCTTTTTAAGTTTAATCGTCGCGCCAGGAAGAGTTAGTACACCGCCTTTCACATTTGCCGATAACTGCTCTAAGAACTCACCAAAGGCATCTTCGTCTGTGATCTCAACATCACCATTGCTGGTGGTGGCAAACGATAATATATCTGGGTTTAGAATACGCGAAATCTCTTCAACTTCTTTTAAAGATAAATCTTCACGCATACGGGTGAATAAATTGAACTCAAGGTTCTTCAGCTGTAATTTTAAGCTCTTAATTTGCTTTTGTGTTTCGCTAATACGGTAATCAAGCGTGTGCAAGCTTTGCCCTTGGGCACTGCTTAATGAATGAGATAGCGATTCATAATCTTGTTTAAGCTGTGTAAGGCTTACTTTTAGGGTGGCTTTATTAACTAATTCAAACTCAGATTTAAGCGCTCGATAATCTAAAAACCATTGTTCAATTTGAGTTTGTTTACGCTCAATATCACGGGATTGCTGAATATACAGCTGCTGCTTTTGTTCGAACTCGTGCTTTTCGTGTTCGATATCCTCAAGGGCAATATTTAGCTCAGAGAGTTGCTCTTGTTGATAGGTTTCAAAGTCAATCAGTGCTTGGTCAATTTTTGGCGCATAGGCAGCAAGTTTACCTTTTAAAACCGTTTGGTTTTCAAGCATAGATTCAAGAGCTGCGATTGGCTCTTGCATTGACTCAAGGGCTTTTAATTCACGTTTAGCGCGATTCACTTTATCAAATGAACGTCGCCATACTTCATAAAAATCAACCCGTGAGTTTGACATATGGCGCTCAAATACGCGTAACATAAAGCGTTTAACATCGCTGGCACCTAACTTATGCAAGTTAAGGATACGGCGGAATATTTCTTTGTAAATCGCGGAGTCTTGCACGTTATTGAGGGGGATCATTTTTAAGTTGATATCGCCATCAAATGGGGTTGCGCCGCCAGTGAGTAGGGCGTTTAGTTCTTGCGCTTTTAATTCAATTGGATTGAAACCTTGCTCTTTTAAGTGATTAAAAAGCTTGGTGAATTTTACAATAGTTTTGCCTTGAGTGTAGTGATCAAGGTTCAACTTACCTTGGTAGCAAAAAAACTGATGCGCGTAACCAGCAATTTTACCAAGGCCAGCAACACCAATCACCACAGGGCCATTAGGTAGGTCAGCTTCGAGTAAAATATAGGATTGATCTGATGAAAAGTAGAATTTTCGGGTTTCGTCTAAATCGTGGCCATCCCATTCTGTTAGACGTAAATCATTGATCAATGGAAATTGCAGGGCATTAATTACCGAGCTTTTACCGGTATTATTAGGTGCACAGATTGAACTACTTTTATCCAGCGGGATCACGCATTTTGCATAGCCAGCGGTATTTAAAAGCGCAAGTTTGCTGAGTCCGTATAGGCTTTGGCTTTGCATTATTCGTCATCTCCTAGGTAGGTTTCTTCGTTTACTTCCATTAATGCATCGATATAACGATAAATAGGTGCTTGCAGCATAAAGCCGTTTTCTACTTCGCGAGCAAGACCTAAACGCACCATACGTAGGTAAACGTCTTTGCGTAAATCTGAGCCTGAGAAGATTTCTAATTGATCAAACAGGTGCTTGTTGATTTGCACTAAGGTTTGCATCAGTTCAAGGTCGTTTACTTCGTCAAACAAGGCACGCATTGGATCTTTACCAGTATTGGCATAGTGCTCAATCAAGATGTAGATAGTCAGTGCGATGGCACGCGAAATTTTACCCATATTTGGGGTGCTTTCGTCGCTTCCAAAATAGTAAAAGCCACGGCTATCATGTTGTAGGTCGTGGCCAAGGGCGTTAAATAACGCGCGATAAGCATCAATGTGTTGATCAAGCTCTTGCCACATCAGCGTGTCTTGTTCGCTAATGTGGTAGCCTGATGTGAGCTTTTTATTAATAGCTTGCAGATGCGTTAAATCATCTAAATTAATATCTGTCATGGTTATTGCTCTGTTGCTTTTTTATCGTCAGCAATCGATGAGTTAAATGGGTAAAGAGAGAAGTGTTGCTGGGCAATTTTTATTTTTACTTTCTCTTGGCTTTGGCTGATTTCAAGGTCGCCATCGCTAATCAATTTTTGATACAAGAACAGCATTTCGTCAGCCTCAAGATCTGGGTAGCTTTCATCTAAGAAACTAAGCAGCGGCTGAGCTTTTTTGCTGGCTTTTTTAAAGCGTTTTCTAAATTGTGTTTTAACATCGTTGTAATCAGGAATATGCGGGCTTTGATAGGCGGGCACATCATCATGTTCAGGAAGCTGATATTCATCGTGCTCAAAGTCAACTAAGCCTGCCATATAGGCCACGATATGACGTTGCTGACCAAGTGAAAAACGTTGTGCGTCTGAAACAAAGTTAGGCTGTACTGCACTTAACATGTTATCGACGCCATTTTTACGCACTAAACCAAGCACTTTAGCCGCTTGGCGAGTAATTAGGTTGTTACGGCGTAACTCTTCCCGTAGCGGCATCAGCATATCGGCGCTTTTACGTAAACTTTCACGACCAACTAAATGCATTTCTAAAATACGGGTACGTAATTGTTCAAGCATGCGCTTGTCTTGATATGACTTACCTAGGCGATCAATTTGCTCTATTTGCGTGCTAATTTGCGCTTCGATGGTATTAAAGCAAGCGTGGAAGTCACCACGAATATCCACCATTTCAAGCATAGGCTCAATGTATTCATCGAATGCTTCAATTACTGCTTGATAGCGTTTTTGCAGTGATTGTACCGCGTTATCAGCTTTTGCTTGCTCAACAATATTTAAAATCGCGTTTTCATTGTGGGCAAACAATTTCATTATTTTGCGTACCCGATCATCCATAATACGGCTGAAGCGACGAAGCTCATCGTAATCTTCAATTTCACCCGCTTTAGCAAGGCGATTACCAAGGCGAGCTAAATCATCAACAAGCACACTAATTTCTTGGGCAAGACCTAGGTGTTCTTCTTGTAGTAAAAAAGTCGCAAAATCGGCGATTGCACGGTTAATTTCTAACTGCGATGATTTTGCCAGTGGAATGATAATATCTTGATTCAATAAACGATTTGTTTCTTTATAAATGCGTTCATTTGACCAGGAAGGTTGTTTTTGTTTTATCGCATTTTGTACGTCTTTTAAGCTGAAATCAGCCATCTTAAAACGTTTAAATAGCAGTTCTAACACCCCCCAATGTTCAGTAAGGGTATTTAATAACTTTTTAGCTGGGATCATAAAGCTCCAGTAAATTCAGACTTTGGTGTTAGCGATTAGTAGTAAATTATGTAATTGAGAATAGTTTTATGCTTTCTATGCTGCTAGAATCCGCGCCGAAACACTCGACTTACAATTTTTACATTTTTATAAAGGTTGTTCAAACACCATGGTAACCCCACTTATCCTAACCCTGATAGCGGTGGCATTTTTGCTTATCGTTATAGAGGATATTATCCATGTAAACAAGGCCAAAACGACGCTTTTTTTTGGCACTTTATGCTGGATTATCTTATTTATCTCTCCAATTCATGGGCAAAGCCCAGAAACCATACAACACCAACTGGATCACAACATTTTAGAGATCGCGACTTTGTGGCTATTTTTAATGGCTGCAATGACCTTTGTAGCGTATTTAAACTCTAAAGGCTTTATCCAGAATATTGTTCATAAAATTATGCCAAATCAAATCAGTGAACGAAAGCTGATGTTTCTGATTGGTGGCTTTGCATTTTTATTCTCATCAATATCAGACAACATAACCGCGACTTTAATCTCGCTTGCTGTGGTGATGTCGCTGAAATTAGATCCTAAAAAATTAATAAAATATGCAACCTTAATTGTATTTAGTGTTAACTCGGGTGGGGTATCGCTGATCACCGGTGATGTTACGACCTTGATGATTTTCTTAGATGAAAAAGTGACGATAGGACACCTGTTGTTGTTGATTGTCCCTGCGCTTTCAAGTGTGGCACTGTTAGCAGCGATGCTATCGGTGGGTATGTCGGGTAATGTAGTATTTGAAAAACAAACCGCGCGTCGAATTGAAAAAACAGATATAACCATTGCGGTTATCTTCTTCTCGACGATTATTGCCACGTTAACTTTAAGCGTACTTTACAGTGTACCACCGCTATTAACCTTTTTATTTGGTTTATCACTGATGTTTTTGGTTGCACAATTCTTAATGCGCAAAAAAGACGTTAACAAAAAAATCATCGATTATATACGTGAAATTGAATACGACACCTTATTGTTCTTCGTTGGTGTGTTATTGCTGGTTGGCGCATTAAAAGAAGTTGGCATGCTTGCTAAATTTACTCACTTATATGAGTTGATGGCACCGGAATATGCCAACTACTTGATGGGGCTATTATCAGCAGCGGTAGATAACGTACCTCTGACTGCAGCACTTTTAAAAGCTGATATTGTGATGAGCCCTCAGCAATGGCTGTCGTTTACTTACGCAACTGGGGTAGGTGGCTCAATGCTTATAATCGGCTCTGCGGCAGGTATTATTGCCATGAGTAAGGTTAAGGCACTGACCTTTATGAGCTATCTTAAAATGTCGGTTTATTTATTAATTGCTTATACCGTTGGTTATTACGGTTCGCACTTAGCGGGCAGTTTAATTTCATAAAACAACTTGACAGCTAGACGTCTAAACGTTAACTTTCGAAGCCTGCTTTTAACTGCAGGCTTTGTTATTTTAACCAGGTGTTAACTTAACATTCAGAAGAGGTGCGATACTTAGGTAATTAATGTGAGGTGACGAACGCCGATGACCATTAATGAGGGAAGTACTCGCCGAGAAAATTAACCGGACGTCACGGTTATTTTTCGGTTTATGGGGCTGAATCCTCAAAACTGTCACCAAACTAGGTGGAGAGCTTCTGGCATGGACTACTCTTTATTTTCAAAGCACCCCCTTGCCGAGTTCTTCTTGAATTACTGTGGATAGTTTTCCACAAAAGGAGACGACATGAATACCCAATTAGCCGCCAACACAAAATCAGATTACGTTGTTGCAAAATTTGGTGGCACCAGTGTAGCTAACTTTGATGCTATGAGCCGCTGTGCAGAAATCGTTTGTGCTGATAATCAAGTACGTATAGTTGCTGTGAGTGCCAGTGCGGGCGTGACAAACCATTTAGTTGCATTGTGTAAACGTGATTTGAGCGCGGCTGAGCGTGATGAACATATTACTGGCGTAGTCGCCATACAAGAAGCAATCTTGGCAGAGCTGTCGCTTGATGCTGATTTAGCACATGGCTTTAATGAAACGCTTAAGGCTTTTCAAAATCTAGCGTCAGAAGGCGCAAAGTCAGTAGCTGAGCAAGATGAGCTACTGAGCTTTGGTGAGCGTTTATCATCGTATTTGTTTACTCAAGTGTTACGTGGCCAAGGTCTTGATGCGGTGCGTTTTGATGTTCGCAAAGTGCTAAAAACAGATAGCCAATTTGCTAAAGCTACCCCAAATGTTGCAGCAACCGCTGCGGCAGCTAAAGAGCATTTAGTACCGCTACTTGATGATCAGGTTGTGGTAACCCAAGGCTTTATTGGTAGCAATGAACACAATCAAACGACTACTTTAGGCCGTGGTGGTTCAGATTACAGTGCTGCATTACTCGCTGAAGCAATTAACGCAAAAAGCGTGCATATTTGGACCGATGTAGTCGGTATTTTCAGTACTGATCCGCGTTTATGCGCTAAAGCAAGCCCAATTGCACGCTTAAGCTTTGATGAAGCGGCAGAAATGGCAACGTTTGGTGCAAAAGTACTGCATCCTGCTACTATTTTACCGGCAAGCCGTAGCCACATTAGTGTGTTTGTTGGTTCAAGCCGTGAGCCGCAATTAGGTGGTACATGGATTGAAAAAGAAAAGTCTCAGCAACCAGGTATTCGTGCGGTAACACAGCGTAAAAACCAGATTCTATTAACGGTTAAAAGCCCAGAAATGCTCCTTGCGAGCGGTTTCTTAGCCCGTGTATTCACCATTTTAAGCGAATTTAATATTTCGGTTGATTTGGTTACTACTTCTGAGATCAGTGTTGCAATTACGTTGGATAACGCACCGAATGCATCACGTCCAGAGCTTGATCAAGCCTGTTTAGATAAGCTTTCTGAATTTTGTCATGTATCGGTTGAAAATAACTTAACGCTGGTGGCTTTAATTGGTTCTGAAATTCAATTACGTCAGCAAGAAATGAACTTAATGCAGGTATTAAGCGATTTTAATATTCGTTTAATTTGCCACGGTGCAAGTAAACATAACCTGTGCTTCTTAGTTGAACAAAGCGAGTCAGATTATGTAGTTCAGGCTATCCACAGCCGACTATTAGAAAGCCAAGTCGCGGCGTAAGTCACTAAAGTTAATAAAAGAGCACTGCCAGTCAGTGCTTTTTTGTGCCACAACACTTATATCAAAGCCTTCAATAGAGTTGCTACTCGCGCTGAAATCATGTTTGTTCAATTCTTCGAATATATTAGGAGCAAGTAGTTTCGCAATAGGCTGAGCACTTGCTTTGGCAAGCGCTTCTTTTAATGTCCAAATTCTAAAAAAGCACTGTGCCTGTTCATTGGATGTGTCAAAACGGCTAATGAAGTCAACTTCATCGTGATGATAAAAATGCTTGGCGAGTTTGATAAAAGGGCGAGGCTTACTGCTTTGTTCAATATCAAAACCAAATAGCTGCTGTTCTGGGTTAAGAGCTGCGCCAATTAAACCATTTGAATGTGATAAACAGGTCCACACAGGTTCTCTAACCGGGGTATGTAATTTTAGCTTGCTGTCTTTGTCATCAAACTGGCTCGATATTTCACTGAGCGCTAAATCATCATGAGGGTAAGCATGTTGATACAAATACTTTAACGTGAGGCGAGTCGCTAAGTACTCTTGCTTTGCATTAGGCACTTTGCGTTTTTCAAGCACACTTAACTCAAACTCACTAAGTAATTTATCAAGGGGTAAACTTGCAACATCAATACCTGTTGCATCCATAAGCATGATTTTTTTGGCCGTTGTTTGGCACTGCTGTTCAATGATAAGGGTGTTCGAAAAGTAGTGACTGCTCATGGTATAACGCTTACACGGGGCTTGAATTTAGTTTTGTTTATTTTTACAGCAAATGCACTTTTATAGGCACGAACAAACGCAAATAGTTTACGCAGTTGACTGTAATTATGGTTTAATGAGGAAAAATAATAACAGATTTGTAGATGTATGGCACAAGTTCGTGACGGCTTTCAAAGCCGATTAGGTTTCGTTTTAGCAGCTTCTGGCGCGGCGGTAGGTTTAGGTAATATTTGGGGCTTTCCAACACAAGCGGCAAACCATGGCGGCGGTGCATTTTTACTTGTTTATTTCATTGTTATTTTCTTATTAGCGCTTCCAGCTCTTTATACTGAGCTGTACTTAGGCCACCAAGCGCAAGCTAATCCGGTAAAAGCATTATCTAGTGCATGGCAAGACACAGCACCTAAAGTGGGCGCTGCAGCTGGCTATATTGGCCTCTTTGGTGCGATTGTGATGCTGAGCTTTTATTCGATAGTTGCAGGGTGGATGCTCGCTTATGCGCTCGAGCCAGTCGCAAGCTTCTTTGGTTTTACTGAGTTAAGTAACTTTTTGCACAGTGACTCCATGGCGCGCAATTTTGTGTTTACGCCACTGATGCTTATTCTTACTGCGAGTATTATTTTAAAAGGTGTTAAATCAGGTATCGAAACTTGGTCACGCCGCTTGATGCCATTATTGCTAGTGTTATTAGTGGCGTTAATTGCTTATATCGCGACCCTAGATGGTGCGATGGATGGTTTTGCAGCTTACTTAGTGCCAGATTTTAGTCAAATTCTTGATGCCAACTTAATTATTGCGGCAATGGGACAAGCGTTCTTTTCATTGTCGTTAGGTGTTGGTTGTATGATGGTTTACGGCTCATATTTAAAACCAGATGCCAACCTGCCGAAACTTACTGGAACCGTGGCACTGCTAGATACCGGTGTGGCTTTTTTAGCAGGTTTATTGATTATTCCGGCTATTTTTGTTGCTCAACATAACGGTGTAGAGGTATTTAGTGGCGGTAAATTGGTTGGTGAAGGGCAGTTAATCTTTGCGATTTTACCTGAACTGTTTAGCACGATGGGTCAAGTGGGTTTACTCGTTGGCTTATTATTCTTTGTATTAATGTCGATTGCCTCAGTGACATCAACTATTTCATCGACTGAAATTCCAGTAGCATTTTTGGTTGAGAATCACAGTGTAGAGCGCAAAAAAGCGACCTTATTTGTAACCCTAATCGTGTTTATTGCTTCATCACTGATTATCTTAAACTTTGACTGGTTATTTGGTTTAGTCATTATGGTACTTACACAGTACCAATTACCTTTGATGGGGCTGTTCTATTTCATTACTGTTGGCTGGTTATGGCAGCGTGGTAATAAATTGCATCAAGTATCGAGCGGCCCTCATTATTGGTTTGCCCAGTACATTCGCTTTATCTGCCCGTTATTAATGACGGCGGTATTCGTGAACGTGGCGTTGTTGAAATAGAAACTCGAGTTGCTAGTTACAAGTTTCTAGTTTCAAGGTGAAAGAAAAAAGTAAAAGGCGTGGGGTTTAAACCTCACGCCTTTTACTTTAAAGACTTGTATCTGAGTAACTTTAAATTTATGTAAAACCACAGCTGAGTAATTTATAACCTATTGACAAATTAAATGCGAAAATTTACGTTTAAGAAATCTTAATAATTAAGGGACTAATTATGAATATAAATAAGATTATGCTGGTTGCAATTTTTATATTTATTACATCGATTTCTTTTTCAGCTAAAAGTTTAGAAATATTTTTTTCTAACGAACTAAAACTCAATATTAACCCTCATAAAGTTGCCCATAATGGTAATTTAATAATTTTAAAATTTGATGATTTTGTGTTAACACATGAGATAGTTGATCCCAAAAATTTCATACCAACAGTTGATCTTACTGGCAATACTGAAACTTTTATGAGTTCACTTTTTGATATTAAAACTCGACAAGAGCTACCAATTTGGTTAGCTAAACTATCTGAGAGTACGTCTGCTTCATTCAACATTGAGTCAAAAAATACTTACATTGAAGATTTAGGTAAAATCAAACTTTACTCTAGTTATAATGATAATGAAGAGCATGGAGTTATATTGATTTTGAATGGTGGTGAGGTGCATTGGTTTTCAGTGATGGGAGAAAAAAACGATTTTAACAATATCGTCAAATTATTGAAGGAATAGACAAATGGAATTGAATAAAATAGAGCAAGAAAATCTAAAAGCTTTCTTAGCGTCAGTTTATGGTAATCAAGCTCGTAGTTGGGAAATGAATGATGAAGTCTTTAATCAAACCATATATATGCTTCAAGAGTCTAATAAATGCACTGATTTAATGGACTTTGTTCCAAGACCAATGCCTTTGGGAGCAAACCCAATTAGCTATATAAAAAAAACTGCACGCAATATTTTATTACGAAAGCTTAAGAACAGCAAAAATCAATATAAGGTATGTGTATCAACCTCAGCGGCCAAATTTAAGACGAAGTTAGTATTAGCTGGACTCGGCTTTTAGAAACTTAATAAAGCCAAGCCAGTTTAATTTTTTGATAACTGGCTTTAAATTTAATAATGTTTAATTCACTTCGTTAGTTAATGGTAAGCCTTGGCTTATTTCATTAGCACTTTGTAATGTAGTGCAGGCTATTTCGCTAAGTGCTTCTTGGGTGAAGAAGCCTTGGTGGCCTGTGACTAACACATTCGGAAAGCTAATAAGGCGTGAAAAAATATCGTCTTGCATGATTTCTTCACGGTGATCTTTAAAGAATAACTCTGACTCTTGCTCGTATACATCTAGGCCTAGGTGTCCAAGCTTTTTAGACTTAAGTGCTTGAATACATGCTTGGCTATCGAGAAGTGCACCGCGAGAGGTGTTAATCAGCATGACACCGTCTTTCATCCTCTTAAATGCGTTAGCATCAATTAAATGATGGGTGTGCTCGTTGAGCGGGCAGTGCAATGAAATGACATCACTTTGGGTAAGCAATGTGTCTAAATCGCATAGGGTGTAAGGGCCTTCACCAGCCATAGGGTCGCACACGAGCACCTTAGCACCAAAGCCATTTAAGATATTAACCAGTGCTAAACCGATTTTGCCACAGCCTATTATCCCAATAGTTTTTTTAAACAGATTAAAACCGAGTAAACCGTTTAAATCAAAGTTGCCTTCACGTACTCGGTTAAAGGCTTTATGGGTTTTTCGGTTGAGCGTTAGCATGAGTGCAATACAATGCTCTGCTACTGCTTCTGGGCTATATGCAGGGACGCGGCAAACCTTGATGTTATGCTCTTTGGCAGCATCAAGGTCAACATTATTAAAGCCTGCACAGCGTAATAAGATTGCTTTTATACCGACAGCCGCCATATCAGCAATGACGTGTTTGTCGACCGTATCGTTTACAAACACGCACACGGCATCAAAACCTTGGCAAAGGGGTGTGGTATTGCTGTTCAAGGATTGCTCAAAATAACTGAGCGAAACAGACTCAGCGTATTCAGTTAGATTCCTTTCAAAAAACGGTTGCTCATACTTTTGCGCACTGAATAAGGCCAGTTTCATCATTTAAATTACTCTCTATCACCATTTTGAGGGTTTCGGGCTTGGTGCGCGGGGCATATCGCGCAACAAGTTGACCCTCTGAGTTTATAAGAAATTTGGTGAAATTCCATTTAATTGCGCGGTTTTGCGCAATTCCACGGGTATGGCACTTTAAATAATTAAATAAAGGGTGAGCGTCAGGCCCGTTGACTAACACCTTGTTAAAAATAGGAAAGCTGACATCAAAGTGTTGCTGATAAAAGGCTTTAAGTTCATTGCCTTCAAGTGGCTCATTATGGCCAAATTGATTACAGGCAAAACCGAGTACGGTAAATCCTTGCTGTTTATATTCTTGATAGAGTTTTTCAAGGCTTGCCATTTGCACTGAAAAATTACATTTGCTAGCAATATTGACGATAAGCGCTGTTTTTCCTTGTAGCGATTCAAGGCTGAAGTTTTCACCAGATGCAAGCTGGGCATTGAAACGATATATACTATCCATGTTTTACCTGTGTGTTTTTAAACGGTTTAAATGAACTTTTTTTCATTCGCTTTTTAGTTATTCGGTTGAGATAATGAAATTGTTACTAATTTATCACTCAAATAGGTCAGTTTTATGTCAATGAAAGTCGCCTTCATCGGATTAGGTGTAATGGGTTACCCAATGGCGGGTCACCTTGCCAACGCAGGTCACAGTGTGACAGTTTACAACCGCACAACGGCTAAAGCGCAAAAGTGGGTATCAGAATATCAAGGTGAACACGCTGAAACGCCAAGTGAAGCCGCAAAAGGGGCTGATATCGTTTTCATGTGTGTAGGCAATGATGATGATTTACGTTCAGTTGTTTATGGTGAAAATGGTGTGCTGGCAAGCATGCATGAGGGCAGCTATTTAGTTGACCACACTACAACATCAGCTGAAGTGGCACGTGAAGTGGGTGCTCAAGCGAAACTACAAGGCATCGCATTTTTAGATGCACCGGTTTCTGGCGGTCAAGCTGGGGCAGAAAATGGGGTATTAACCGTGATGGTTGGTGGCGACGAAGCTGATTTTAATGTTGTTCAACCTGTCATGGCTGCTTTTAGTCGTTTTAGCCAATTATTAGGTGAAGTAGGCTCTGGTCAACTTTGTAAAATGGTAAATCAAATTTGTATTGCGGGTGTGGTACAAGGCTTGGCTGAGGGGTTACACTTTGCAAAACAAGCAGGCCTTGATGGTGAAAAAGTAATTGAAACCATCTCTAAAGGCGCTGCAGGCTCGTGGCAGATGGAAAACCGCTACAAAACAATGTGGGCTGGCGAATACGAATTTGGTTTTGCTGTTGACTGGATGCGTAAAGATTTAGGCATCGCTTTGGATGAGGCAAAGGCCAACGGCGCAACTTTGCCGATGACGGCAACAGTTGATCAATATTACGCCGATGTACAAGCCTTAGGTGGCGGTCGCTACGACACATCTAGTTTATTAGCGCGTATCGAAGCGTTACATAAAAAGTAATATCCATAAAAAACGCGACAATAATTGTCGCGTTTTTTATTACATGCTTTGTGCGTAATTGTACAACGCTTTTAATATATGCAGATTTTTCTCGTTATCATCATTTTCATGAGCCAGATTTTCAAGGGTGATCATGAAATCTTGGCCACTGATCGACGGGCTATCTTCACCGTGCATTAGCTTGTTTTGGCAATACTGGCGCCATTTTGCCAGTTCATCTTGGCTAAGCGTGTGTGGCCAGTTTCGAGCGCGGTATCTAAATAACAAGGTTGCAAACTTTTTATCATCAAAATCAAGCTGCATTGATGCTAGTTGCTCAGGGCTTGCATCTCGAATAATGGCAAATTTAGCTTTATCAGCATGGCTTGTAAAACCATCATAAAGTTGATAATCAGGGTTAGTGGTTTCGCCATAATCACGCTGCTCGTTAAACACTTCGGTGACTTTGTCGCGAAGTTCTGTGTTGGCTTTTAAAATAGCGAGATTTTGTAGGCACTTTTCGCGGTCAATACCTAAACGGGCTGCGTTCTCTGGTAACAAGGTTTTTGCTGGTGCAAGAATAGGGCACTTGTTTAAATGCACGAGTTTTAAGCCTACCGGTGCTTCGTCTTCGCCAAGGTCGCTGTGTTTTGTGTAAAGACGCGTGCGTAGCTCTTCAACAGATAAATCTAATAGCACTTGCGGATCTTCAGTTAAATTAAAGCAAATAATGGCGTTTTTATTAACTGGGTGAAAGCTCATTGGTGCAATCCAGCTGGTGCAGCCTTGGCTTGCCGGAATTCGTGATGAAGTGTGCACCAATGGTGTCATGTTAAACACATCAACTAAATCAGCCAGTGCTTTTTTAGAGCGTAAGCTAAAGAAGAACTGATACAACTTAGGTTGTTTTTCTTTTATTAATTTTGCCAACGCTATGGTTGCCGTTACATCACTTAATGCATCATGAGCGGCAGCGTGCTCGATGCCATTGGCAACGGTTAAGTGCTCGAGTTTAAAGCTCGGCGTACCATCTTCTTTAAGCGGCCATTCAATACCTTCTGGGCGTAGTGCATAACAGGCACGCACTAAATCAATAATATCCCAGCGGCTATTATTGTTTTTGTATTCACGCTCGTATGGGTCATAAAAGTTACGATATAAGCTGTAACGTGTGACTTCATCATCAAAACGGATGCTGTTATAGCCCGCAACACAGGTGTTAGGTTGGCTAAATTCAGCATGGATCTTTGCCATAAACTCAGCTTCAACTAAGCCTTTTTGCATCGCAACTTGCGGGGTAATACCCGTTATTAAACACGCTTCAGGGTGGGGCAAGTAATCGGCTGCAGGCTTGCAATACTCAATTAACGGCTCACCAATAATATTCAAATCGAGATCGGTACGAATACCTGCAAATTGACTCGGGCGGTCCTTTTGCGGGCTTGCGCCAAATGTTTCGTAGTCGTGCCAATAAATTGTTGGTTGCTGTTGTTCTGGATATGCCATGCATTAAACCTTGCTAAGCGTAGGGCCGCTTTGACTTATTTTTTGAATTAACAGAATTATGGCATAGAGCCTAGCTAGTTTATAGATCTAAACGGTTTGATGCTGTTCAGCGTACGTTTTGCATACGTGGATAGTATAAAAAATGGCCTAACGGTTTAATTTTATGCTTATATAGGGGCTAGTCGTTAGTTTTTACCCAATTTGTATTTTAGTGGCTCGGTATTTGCTAACGAAAACTATCTTTAACAATGAAGGAACAAAAAAATGACTTTATCAGCTTTATTACTATCTACTTTAGCATTCGACGCAGCACCAGTTTCAAGCTTTGATACGACAAAACTTCAAGGCTCTGGTGGAATCGTAATCATTAAAGAAAAGAAAAAGGAAGAGCTACAAGGTTCTGGTGGAATAGTTATTATTAAAGAAAAAAAACCTAACTAAACAATAGACTATTCAAAATAACCAGCTCAAACAGCTGGTTTTTTTTGCCACATAGTAATATCCTAATGCTTGGTATGAAGGGTAAACTATGTTTGAATACTTAGCAGAATTATACAACAAGGCATTATTGGTCAGTGAAAACAGAGAAGTGTTTTCATATCAAGTACTCATATCATTGTCTTACCTCTTAGCCCTCATACTTTCAATGATACGAGCTGTTAAAGATAAAGAGTTATTTAGTGACTTTTTAACAATAGCTGTTGTCGTCACGAAATACATGCTTACAACATTATTAATGGAATATGCATTGACTTATATTCAAGAAAATCATGCAGTTGATAATGTTCAGAATGTTTACCTTGGTTTAAGCGCTACTTCATTGTTTAGTATGTATGTGCTTGCAAAGCTTCATGAAAAGTTTAGTTATAAGTTCGGTTTGCTATTCTTTTGTGTTATCAAGCTAACAGTTGGCCTTTCTATAGCTCACTTTATTCTTTGGTTTAAGTTTGTTGTGTTAGACATACAAGCTGAACACGCCTACATACACTACATGTATAGCTTTATTGTACTCTACATTAGTATTGTGCTTGCTGTTGTGATGTTGTTTCCTGGTCTTTTGAAAACCAAATTAAAACTATTACTTAGTCCAAGCTGGCCGTTCGGAACAAAAACTTAACATTAATTATTAGATGAATTTCAGTCTCATACTAGCATTTATAATGCTTTTTCCTGATGTATTACGGACCAAGTTTGGGTGTATAGTAACTTTTAGTTTACCGAGGGATCGTAATGCTTGAACTAATTTACATAGCTATTGCCGTTTTAGCCATCTTGCTGATTGCAAGTACGTGGTTGATTGCGCGAAAAAATATCTTTGAAGATCAAATCAGGTCTAAGTCTGTTGAGGTGGTTTGGTGCACGTTACAAGCCGAACATGAAACAGATATCAGCAAAGCAATTAAACTATTTAATAAAGCTGAACAATTGAAGGGCGAAATTGCAACCTTAATGGGCAATTCACCACACGCCGCACATTTTAAATTAGCAGAACCTGCCGGGCTTGATAGCGATAAAATAAAGGAGTTATCGCTTGGGGAGCTGCAGCGATACTACGATAAGCAAAACAATATATCTGACATTTACGAGAAAATGTACAAAGGTAAGAATTAGTAAAAAGCCAGGTTATTTAACCTGGCTTTGTATTTTGAGCTCTTTTGCTATTTGTTTTAGCTGAATATCTGCAAGTTGACTAAGTGCTTCTTGCGTTTGGTTCTCACCTTTAATTAACCCCGCCATTGATAGCTTTTTTATACTCTTAATAATACCGTTACTGACTGCTTGTAATATGGGACCATCAAGTACAGCTGTGGTTTGGTTACTACCATTAAGTAGTGAATCAAAACTAACCTCAGAAGCTTTAGCTAGTTTATCAATTAACTCATAGGGCACAGTTGCAAGCTCAATACTTTGCTCACAAAAGCCAAGTTGTAATGATAAATGTTGCTCTAATTCTAAATTATTTTGCACCTGACAAAGCGTACATAAGCGCATAAAAATATCACTTACATGCTGTTGCTCAGTGCTGAGCGTTTGATTGAACATAGCATGTCCTTGCACTGCTTTTTTATTTATATTAAACGACTTTTTAAAAAATCTCATGCATAAAGTGATAGTTAGCGAATTTTTTAACTCATATACAATGCTATTTGATGATACAAGCCAATTCCTAGTAATACATTGAAAGGAAAGGTTATGCCTAAAGAACATAACATGGCTAAGCCTATGTCAGCATCAGGAATAGCTGCTTTTATAGCGGCTGGAGCTGCAATATAAGAGGCACTTGCAACTAGGCTTGCTAATATCACTACCGATCCCAGCTCGAGTTGCAGGGCAGTACCAACACAGACGCCGATAGCACCTAATAGATTTGGAGTTATAACAGCGAATAACGCTAAACGCCAATGATGCCATGGAATAGGGCGCAGTGTTTGTGCGGCCATTAAACCCATTTCGAGTAAGAATAACGCTAATACAACTTTAAAGCTGCTGGTAAGAAGGCTAGTTACTTGGCTGCCTTGCTGCGTGCCGTACATCATGCCAATAATCACACCACCCACAAGCAAGATCACACTTTTGTTAGTCAGTGTTTCATGCCACAGCGCTTTGAGTGATAGGTTTTGCCCAGAGCCATTTCCTAGACGGCGGTATAGTAATAAGCCAACGATGATGGCAGGTAATTCAAGCATTACTAAATAAAGCGTGACTTCAGCACCTACATTAAGTGAGTTCGATTCGGCATAAGCTAAAGCAACGGCGAATGTACCTGCGCTTACTGAGCCGTAATGCGCGGCAATACTTGCGCTATTAGCAACAGAAAGGTTAAGCAGTTTGTTTAATACCGGATACAGCATTAATGGTATCAAGCCGCCAAGCAGTAACACAGCGCCCATCTCGGGTAGAAGTTGCCAATGCAAATTGCCATGCAGCACCATGCCGCCTTTTAAGCCAATGGTGAGCATTAACAATAGGCTAAGGGTTTCATAGGTTGCTTGCGGAATTTTAAGATCAGAGCGAAGTAATCCGGCTGTGAGCCCTAAAACAAAAAACATTACAACAATATCAGGCACTTTGTTCTCCTCTTGGTTAAAAGCGCCGCTATTCTAGATAAAAATTCACATAGTAAATAATTAAATAAATGATAGTATCTTATAGGTTATTATCTATGGGTTGGTGTTAATGGACTTAAGGCATATTTCTTTTCGCTTACTTGAAGTGTTTATGTGTGTGGTAAAAACGCGCTCAATTAGTGAGACAGCAAGGCAGTTACACTTAACGCAACCAACGGTTTCACAACAAATTAAACGCTTGCAAGAAACAGTGAATGAGCCATTAGTGATGGTTAATCAGCAGCGTATTCATATTACAGAAGCGGGTTTTGCGTTGTTTCAAACTTGCCAGCAGGTGTTTGGTCATTTTGATGATTATCAGGATTACTTAGCTGAGCTCAGAGGTGGGGAGCGCGGGCGCTGTAAAATAGCCATGGTTAACACCGCACAATATATCTTGCCCAAATTGCTTGGACCGTACAGTAATTTACATCCTCATGTTGAGCTGCCGCTTGAAATAGGTAATCGTGCCGAGGTGCTTGCTCGATTTGAACGAGGCGAAGATGATATTTATGTATTTAGTCACCCCCCTTCATTAGAGCACGCAAAAGCAGGGCGGTTTTTGCAAAACCCATTAGTGTTTATTGCGCCAATAAACCATCTACTTGCGAGTAAAAGCCATGTCACTTTGCACGACATAGTGAGTGAACGTTTTTTACTTCGAGAGCCAGGCTCTGCTACGCGAATGCTTTTTGAAAGTGAATTACAAAGTAGAGGTTTTGTTTTAAGCAACACAGTACAAATGGCGAGTAACGAGGCAATACGTGTTGCAGTTGGCTCAGGAATGGGGCTCGGTGTTGTTTCTCGCCATGTATTGCCACCCCATGATACGAGCTTTTGCATACTAGATGTAGAGGATGTGAATTTAGCCAGTCATTGGTATTTTGTGGTTCGCACCGATCGCCATTTGTCACATGCGGCGCGCAATTTTTTAAAATTTGCCCAACTTAACTTAGAGCAATGCTTAGATAAACAGTGGGTGACCAATGAGTTAAGTCAGCTAAATAAAAGTTTAAATTAAACTAACAAGCTGTCACGTTAAAATGCCATAGTAACAACTTGATTTCGGCCATTTAATTTTGCTTTGTATAAGCCTTTGTCGGCTTCTGCCAGTAATTCGTTAACATTATTTGTGCCCGATTTATGAGTTATGATGCCAACACTAATTGAAAGCTTTATTGAATGTTGCTGATATTGAAAGCTATCGTTGTGTATTGCTAAACGGATCCGCTCAGATAGGCTTTCGCCTTGGGTCTGACTGGTGCTTGGTAATATTACAGCAAATTCTTCACCGCCGATTCTGGCGACTAAATCGTGTTCGCGAAGCTGGCTTTTAATCTTTTTAGCAACCCATTTGAGTGCTTCATCTCCGGTTTCATGACCATATTGATCATTTACTTTTTTAAAGAAATCGATATCAATCATCAAAGCACAGAGCTCTGTAAGATTACTATTAGCTTGCTCTAAGTAATTATTGCTAATCATTATAAATGATCTGCGATTCAATAATCCTGTAAGCGGGTCACGATTGGCAAGATCGCTTAGTATCTGCTCTGATTCTAAAAACATCATTAATGGCCAAATCATAGCAGTTAGGGTGGTAATTATAATATGGCTTATCAAAATGACCGCGAGAATGTGGCTTAAATCAGTATTAATATCGCCCTTATAATCAGAAACTAAAAGCAAAAATTGTACTAACATAATCAAAGCATGAATTACAAAGCACAGTTTTAGTAAAGCCAGGTGTATGATGCGCTCAACTTGCAGCTTTCTGAGCGCAAATGCAGCGTAGCTAAAGCAAATAGCTATGATAGCCGTGCTGATTATTTGGTTTAATGGGGAGTCATGCACTGGCAGTAATATCAGCATGGATAGGATCAGCACAAAGGCGCAGGCTTTATGGTATTTCCTATCTGACTGACTATAAGCATGGATCCCTAAAATTGCAGCCAAAGGCGCTGAAATAATGAGTAAAGCTGCCAGATAATGGGTAATTAAAGGTAAGTCGATAAAAACACGAAGAGAAGCGGTGATTTGCGCAAATACAAAAAATAAACACGAACTACCCCAATATAAATAGCTCGGCTGTTGCCTTAAAAAATACAAAGACAGTAGAAACGCCCCAATAATCACATTCAATAAAATTGAAATGCTGATTATGGTGGGTAAATGCATCATGATTTTCCCTGAATAATCACTCGACTAAAATCAGATTAATTATTATGTATTAGTTGAGTATTATCAACCCGTACATTGTAACTATAATTTTAGACTTTCTAATGCTGGTTTTAACGTTGGGTAATGGAAGCGGTAATTATGACTAAGTAGTTTATTGGGAAGCACAAATTGACCATGAAGGAGTAGGTCTGACATCTCGCCCATCATCAATTTTAAAACCCAGCTAGGCATACGTAACATGGCAGGACGCGATATCACATGTGCAAGAGTTTGACTAAACTCATTATTATCAACAGGATTTGGCGCAGTGGCATTGACAGGCCCGTGTATATCCTGATGTGAAAGCACAAAAAGGATGAGTTGGATCATGTCGTCAATATGGATCCACGACATTCCTTGTTGACCATGGCCTACTGGTCCACCCAAGCCAAATTTAAAAGCAGGCAGCATTTTACCTAAAGCACCACCTTGCTTAGCTAATACGATACCTGTACGAAGTAGGCATACTCGAGTTTGGTCAGATTGTGCTTTCGTCGCTGCATGCTCCCAATCACGGCAAAGCACATGGCTAAATTCAGGATAAATATCATTAAAGCTTTCATCAATTGGCTGGTTTTCTTGGCGGCCATAAAAGCCAATCGCACTGCCAGAAATAAAGGTATGAGGTGGTGATTCACAGCGGCTAATCGCTTTAGATATCTGTAGGGTAAGATTAATTCTGCTATTTAACAAAGTGCGCTTTTGCGACTCGCTCCAACGTTTGTTGACAATTGGCTCTCCAGCTAGATTAATTACAGCGTCAACCTCTTCAAAATTCACCTCATCGAGTGACTTAACAGTGTGCACTTGATGAGTCAGAATAACAGCAGCTTGAATTGGGTTTCGTGTAAGTACAGTCACCTTGTGATGGTTTAATAAAAAAGGGCACAAATGCCTACCAATAAGACCCGTTCCGCCTGTCAATAAAAGATGCATAGTGTTGCCTTAAGTTAAAAGTGCTGTGTAAATTTTATACATAGTGATGAGGGTTTTTGCAAATATATACGGATAAAGCAGTAATTTAGATTAGTCTTCTTGAGTACTATTCTGGTAAAGATGATAACCATTTTTTGACGCTTGTTTAGCTTGGTACATTGCTTGATCAGCAAGCTTGAGCAGTTTTTGAGGATCTTGACTGTGATCAGGTGCTAGGGCTACACCAATACTAAGTGACACCGTAACTGTGTGTTGTTCGAATATAAAAGGGCTATCAAATCGTTCCATTAAATGGTTGAGCATGGCATTTATGTAGCAACGCTTGGCAATGTTGTGGGCAACAATAACGAATTCATCCCCTCCATAACGGTAAACATCATCATCAGCTCTAACTGATGAAGTAACCCGTTTTGCTGTTTCTTTAAGTACTAGGTCACCGATTAAATGACCATAGTTATCGTTGAGTTGCTTGAATTTATTAATATCAATAAAGATTACAGCCAGTTTGTTATCTTCAGAACAAAGACTAGTAGCGTGTTTTAATGCAGGCTCTAGTTCCGTTCGATTTAAAACACCCGTCAAATGATCGTGACTTACTTGAAAATTTAATTTACTTGCTCGCTTATTAATTATGTTGCTCATACGTATGAAGCGTTTGAAAAGGTAACCTATTTCATCATGAGAATTAATCGTCATCATTTTTGCAGGCATGCCTTTTTCAAGCTGTTTGGTATTTTTTATTAATATTTTCATTGGCTTGAAAAGTTTAGAATTGATATAAAAAGCACAAAATACTAATAAGATAACAATTAATGGGATTTGCAAAGTGACGAACCGGGTAATAAACAACCTATTTCTTTGGTACTCAGCATTTTGCTGTTCTAGCTTGGCTTTCTCAGTATTTTGAAACTGTAGAATATGCCAACGGATTTGGTCCATATACTGTTTACCCTCATCAGTTAACACAATCGCTTTAGCTTCTTCAAGGGCATAAGGTGTGCCTTGCATTACAAGTGTCACTGTTAATGCCAACTCAGCTAATTTTTTGTTAACTAGTTCATCAATTAAAGCAAGCGTATTTTGTTGTTCGGGGTTGCTTAGGGTAAGTCTATTAACAGCCAAGAAATGTTTTTTTACTTGTTCAAGAGCCGAATAGTAGGGTTCTAAATAGTTGAGGTCTTGTGTTAATAAATAACCCCGCTGTCCAGTTTCGGCGTTCGTTATTTGATTGTAGAGCTTTTCTGATTCATCGAGCACATTATGAGTATGGATCACTGCCTCAAGCTTAGCCTGACCTTGTTTATCTAATGCATAAATAATGAAAGTATTGGCTACCACCACACAAAAAATTGTGGATAGCAGAAGGATAAATTTAGCTCTTAGCGACATTGAATGAGTAGGGGACTGTTTCAGTTATTAATAATAAAGTATTGATGGGTATTGAGTATTTTTCCAGTGTGAGTTTTAAGATATGTAGTCGAAATTTTGGTTAAATTATTAATGTGAGCTTAACAAATTGGTGCAGATTGTGTTTATTTTTGGTAATTTAGTCCCGATAATAAGTAAATAATGTATTTAAGGAACTATTATGCATAAGGGATTAATTGCAGGTGCTGCAGTTTTTAGTATGTTTAACGCATACTCTCTTCAAGCTGCAACAGTCGAAAGGGTCAGTCCCCTCAACCAACCACAACTTCAAAACCTGCTGTTAATAAATCAGAATCTTCAAAATAATCAAAAAAAAGGTTCTTATTTTGAAGAGGTAACTTTGCCTCACTTTAACTCGAGTAGTGTGTTAAGAAAAAACTCATCAAATAAAATTTTACAGCAATATTATTCTGGCATTCCAATTTGGGGCCAACAAATTCGTGTTCAAGCGCAGTCACAGCATATGAGTGGCTTTTTTGCGACTGATATCAATGAAACACAATTGCAATTAAGAGCGAATAATCAATTTGATTTAGAGACCGCTGTTTTAGCAGTACTTAAAGCCTCTAAACTGTCACTAGATTCTTCTTATAAGCTCGTAAAATCAGAGCGCTACATTTATGTTAAAAACGATCAAGCTCATTACGCATATTTAATTGAACTTGAAATTTTAAATGCAAAACATGAATCAAGGCCTTCAGCTATTATCAGTGAAAAGACTTATGAAGTGTTTAAAGCGTGGAATAATATCAAGCACACACAGGCGATGGGACCTGGTGGTAATGAGAAAGTTGGCCGTTATGAATATGGCGATGATTATCCCGCATTTGCTGTTTCCCAAGTAGGAGAAACATGTTTTTTAGAAAATGATAAAGTAAAAACTGTTTCGATGGAGTCAGGGAGCGAGCCTTCAACTGCGTTTTCATTCCCATGTGCTCGAAATACTCACAAAGAGGTTAATGGTGCCTATTCGCCTTTAAACGATGCCCATGCATTTGGTACCTCAGTGTTTGATATGTATGAGCAATGGTATAACACGGCACCACTGACTTTTAAGTTATTGTTACGTGTTCACCAAGGTGATGGTTGGGAAAACGCGACGTGGAATGGCTCTGCGATGAGCTTTGGTGATGGTGCTGATAGTTTTTACCCACTAGTTTCTTTAGATATCGTATCTCATGAAGTAAGTCATGGTGTAACTGAGCAAAATTCTAATTTATTTTATTATGACCAATCGGGAGGGATCAATGAGTCTTTCTCAGACATGGCTGGTGAAACTGCTGAATACTTTGTCAGAGGCACTACAGATTGGTTGTCTGGTGCCGACATCACAAAAAATAGAACTGCATTGCGTTATTTTGAAACACCGTCAAATGATGGTATTTCAATAGACCACGCATCACAGTTTTATTCTGGAATTGATGTTCATTACAGTAGTGGTGTATTCAACAGAGCATTTTATTTACTAGCAAATAAGCCAGAGTGGGATCCACGTAAAGCTTTTCAAATTATGCTCTACGCAAACCAAAATTATTGGGTAAATTCAACGGACTTTATCGATGGTGCATGTGGTGCAATAAACAGTGCCATTGATTTAGGTTATGCGGCAAATGATGTTGTTGATGCATTCAATACGGTAGGTGTTGTATGTAATAATATTCAATTCATTGATAATGATAACGATGGAATGGATGACAATTGGGAGTTGTTATATTCACTCGATTCATCAGACCCTACAGATGCCTCAGGTGATCTAGATGAAGATGGATTGACCAACCTAGAAGAATACAGTTTAAATTCTTTGCCAAATGATTCTGATTCAGATGACGATGGTTTAACTGATTACCAAGAACATCATGTGTATCAAACGAGCCTAACTAACCCTGATTCTGATAACGATAAAATGACGGATGGTTGGGAAGTCAATTTCGCCTTAGATCCACTTGATAGTTCAGATGCACAAAGTGATTTAGATAATGATAGCTTCACTAACCTAATTGAATTTTTATTAGGTTCAGACCCAAGTGATGCTGATTCTACGCCAACAATACCTGCAACAATCTCATTTAACTTTAATGACAATCTTGTTCCTGAGAGTTTTAATTTTACAGACCCTTCTACGCCTTGGGAAACTTCACAAATAGATGAAAACTATAGTTTCTCTTTGGCTAATAATGACATTGACGATAGTCAAGCAACTAGTTTTGAATACAGCTTTGTAACAGACCAGACTAAGTATTTAAGCTTTATTTATAAACTTTCTACAGAAGCTGGTTTTGATCATTTGTATGTTTACCTAAACGAGCAATTAATTGTTATTGATTCTGGTATCACCGATTGGCGCTCTTTCGAGCAGGTTATTCCTGTAGGCTTAAATACACTTAAATTCGCTTACATTAAAGATGGTTCTGTATCATCAGGCTTAGATACAGTTTTCATTGATAACATTTATATCAGTAATGAATTTGCTGATAATGATGGTGATTCAATACCCGACTCTTGGGAAGTTGCACACGGACTAGATCCTTCGAATCCAGACGATGCATCATTGGATAATGATAATGACGGTTTGAGTAACCTCAATGAATTTTTAAATCAGGGCGATCCTAATAACCTTGATACAGATGGAGACCAAATTCCAGACGGCTGGGAATATGAGCATGGTCTAAATTTAACAGACTCTACTGATGCAATGCTTGATAGTGACAATGATGGATTTAGTAACTACACCGAGTTTCAGTTACAAACAGACCCACAAGATGCAGCGTCATTTCCAGAGCAATTGAATCTAACTAGTTCATTTGAAGACTATCAACTACCTCAATGGTTTAACCATTCATCAGAGAACAACGCAGATTGGTACATTGATAATAGTTTTGCTACCGATGGTTCGCATAGCATTCGTTCTGGTAAAATCTCAGATAGTCAGATGAGCTCATTCAGTGCTACAGGTGTCTTCGTAGAAGCATACCTTGTATTTGACTATAAAATAGAATCTGAAGAATGTTGCGATTCTTTTGCGCTGAGAATTAATGGTTCAAATAGTGATATTGAGTGGATCGCTGGAACGAAGGAAGGGTCGGTAACTGTTAAAATCCCTGAAGGTATTAACGTTATTGAGTTTTCATATTCAAAAGATGGTTCAATATCTACAGGAGAGGATGCTGTTTGGCTAGATAATTTTAAGTTTATTTCTAAAACGAGCGATGCTGATACAGATAGTGATGGGCTGCCAGATTTTTGGGAAGTTGAAAATGGGCTTAATTTAACTGATGCTAATGATGCATCTTCTGACTACGATAATGACGCATTAACAGCTCTGCAAGAGTATGGTATTGGAACAGATCCTAGACATTCTGATAGTGATGGAGATGAACTTCCTGACGGTTATGAAGTAAATATACTTATGACCTCACCGATTAATGCAAATGTTACTGGTGCTGATTTAGATGAAGATGGTTATACAGACGTACAAGAGTATTATGCACAAAGCTCACCATCAGATTACGCTTCAACACCTTCAGCAATAAATAACCTTTTCGAAAGTTTTGAATATGGTGGGTTACCAAACCGCTTTACGGTGTTAGCAGCAAATAATGTTGACTGGATTTCAAGTGATAGTTGGTCTACAAACGGAGTGAATAGCCTTTCTTTCAATCCTAAGTTTGATGGCGAAGATTATACAGAAGTAAATGCAGGTTTTGCTATTGCTGGTTTGTTTGAGCAGGGTTTTATCACCGTTGACTATAGAGTTAACAAAAATGACCACTTTCAAGTTCAACTGAACAACGAAAATCTCCTTGTTCAATATAGTGAATCTCGTTTACTTATACCTGTCAATGATGGCTTCAACGTCATTAAAATTAATCTAGCTGATGCAGACTTTTACCGTTATGAACCATTTTATATTGATAGAGTCATGTGGATTTCAGAGGTTGATACTCGTTTAGATACCGACAATGATGGCATTCCAGATTTCTGGGAGTATCAATTTGGCTTAAATGTCCTTGACTCATTCGATGCAAGTCAAGATTTAGACAGAGATGGTTTGGCTAACATAACTGAATTTGAAATAGGGTCAAACCCAACAGCTGAAGATACTGATTCAGATGGTGTGGTTGATAGTGAGGATAGTCATCCAGATGATCCAAATTTAGGAGAAAATTTACCACCTGTTTTCTCTGATTTAACACCTGTGACAATTGAAGGTGTCTATGAAAACACATCTATTCCTAGAAGTCTTTATCCTGAGGTTACAGATAACAATAGAGCAGCAGTTGAGGTATACCCTTTATCTAGAACGCTAGTATATGGCGAGAATCAAGTAACTTGGGTCGCTGAAGATATTGCAGGGAATAGCGCAAGAGCTGTGCAAACATTCTTTGTTACTGATACGACGGCTCCAACCATCCGAAACGATGTCGTCGCTATGAACGGCGAATTTACTGAAGAACAATTGTTTGAAACCTTGCTAGAGCAGTTTATTGTTTTTGATAGGGTATCAGGCATCAAAGAAATAACTGTCGGATCAGGGCTAGATATAGAGTTTGAATCAGGGCGTTACTCTTTAGATATTACGGCAAGCGATAATGCTGGTAATACAGCCTCAGGCACAATAAACCTACATATAAATCCTCGTATTGATATTCAGCCTTATACCTATGCTTATCGAAATGCTCTGCCCGTCGTTGCGCTTAATGTAAGAGGTAAACCGCTATATGATTATTTGGGGTTAAATTTAAGTGCTGGAAATTATAGCCATTATGTTGGTGACTACAGTATTGAAGGGATCAAGAATGTAGTCTTCCCAAGTATCGTGGAATCGTCAATCGATTCAATTGAGCTTGAAGTATACGACGGCGGTTATACAGGGGAGTTTAGTAAATCTGAAATAATTCATTTAGATGAAGATGCTCCACGTACTATCACTGCCACTTATAAACAAAATGGTAAGAAAATGGCAAGTTTGGTCAAAGGGAATAGCGCCGAACTTTATATACAAGTATATGGCTTTTCAGATTATGAAAGTTTAGAGCTAAAAGTAACATTATTATCTGCTGAACAAGTCATCAATGAAGTTGACGTGTATATGTATGACACATCAATTTGGAGTGGCTATTTTGGTATTGAAGATGCTTGGCAAGGAGACATTACCTTACAGTATGACATTTTACAAAATGGAGAGTCGGTTCTGACTAAAACTGAGACCGTGCCATTAATTAATAATGTTATCTTTGATGATGAAAGTGCGGACACCGATGGTGATAATATCCCTGATAGCATAGAGTGGATAGGCGACAGTGATGGTGATGGCATTGTTGATTTCTTAGATAATTCAGCAAACACCTCGAAGGGGGTACTCGCATCTGATTCTTATGTACATACGAACAATGTTTTCCATATCATCAGAGCAGGTGACGTTATTCGCACTCACAGTGAGCACTTCATAGAAAATATGAATGTATCTGAAGAGATGTTGCTTGATGCCTTCACCGAGATGAGGGTTGAAGATCCTCACTTCCAATTGAAGAGTGACATGATAAACATTAATGTTGAGCTCGCTCAGCGCACAGAATCAGTAGACCTTGCTTTACCAATGCTTGAAAACGCTTTATTGAGCGATGAGCTACAAGCACGCGTACTAACGTTAAGTGGTTGGAAATCGGTAGAGATAATTGCAAGCAGCGAGTTTAGTTCTGAGTGCAGTAATTGTTCAGTGATTAGGATTGAAGATGGTAGTGAATTTGACTTAGACGGCGTGAAAAATGGTTTTGTTGAGGTTGTCGCAAAACTTGCACAAGAAAGTCTTAATAGCGCACCAACATTATCTCTTATTATTCCAGAAACGATAGAAGAGCTGCATACTTTCGTTCTAGATGCGTCAGGCACATCAGATAGTGACGCAGATGAATTAACGTATCACTGGGCTATTTCGATACCCGAAGTTACTATCGAAAACCAGAATGAAAGTATAGCAATCTTGAAAGTGTCTGAGCTTTTAGAGTCGAAGCAGGGAACAATTTCTTTAACCATTAACGATGGTTACGAGGAATTTGTTCATGAGCAATCTGTTTTATTCATGCATGTAAACCAATTGCCAACAATTGAACTTGCTAATAGTTATACAGTTAATGAGAATGCAGAAGGTGTGATTACTGTTTCTGCGACAGATAAAGAATCACAGTCATTAACTTACAATTGGACGCAAACGCAAGGGCTTCAAGCTGATATTCTTCAATCTACTTCTCAAACGTTAAAATTTAAATCTCCAACTGTCTCAGTGGATTCGTTAATCAGATTCAAAGTAGTTGTTTCGGATGGAGAAGGAACGACAGAACAATCAATAGATGTTACTGTCAAAAATGTAACTACTAGTAGCAATGGTGATAAAACTGAGTCTAGTAGCGGTGGCGTTTTTGTATTTCTAATTGCTCTGTTACCTTTCGTTTATAGAAGGCGAGTATACAGACACTAAAAGAGCTAAGAAAAGCCCCTTTTTAAGGGGCTTTTTAATAAGTGAAAATCATTATTAATAATACAAATTCAATCTTAAATTATGATTCCTGCTGTTGTTATTTGAAATTCTTGGTATGCTTCTTTAGAGCAAAATAAAATTCGTATAACTAGGGAGCTAGGTTGAACTTTCTGCGCCAATTTCACGATATAGTATCAAACCAAGAAATTGATTTTTCTAGTAAAGTAGTCAAGTTACTGCAATTTGGTTTAGATGTTTTCGAACTCGAATTTGCGATTGTGAGTCAAGTTGATGACAAGCTCTATACGGTCATTCATGTGGTTGCACCTGATGATGCGATTGCTGTTGGAACGCAGTTTGATATTGAGGGAACCTATTGTACTCATACTCTTGAAGCGAACAAGGCTTTGTCGTTTCATCATGCATCAAAAAGCCATATTGCACAGCACCCTTGTTATGTAAATTTCCAACTTGAGTCATACATAGGTGCACCTATTTATGTTGGCAAAAAAGTATTTGGTACAGTTAACTTCTCTGCCCCGAATGTATCAGAGCCATTTAGTGAAGAGTCCCATGATTATGTTGAGCTATTTGCTCAGTGGTTAGGGAATGAATTGGCACGAAATGCTTCATCTGAACGGTTATTGAAAAAAAACTACATGCTGGCGCAAGTGGAAGAGGTCGCTCGAATTGGTTCATGGGAACTCGATTTGTTGGCCAGTAAATTGTACTGGAGCAAGCAAACGAAAGCTATCCACGAAGTCCCTGCAGATTATTCCCCTAATCTTGAAACGGCCATTGAGTTTTATAAAGAAGGTGAAAGTCGTGATGCAATACAACACGTAGTCCAAGAAGCAATCGAGCAGGGTAAAGATTGGAATATCGAAATTCAGCTCATCACAGCAAAAGGGAATCCTATATGGGTTTCAACGTATGGCGAAGCTGAATTTGAAAACGGGCAATGCATTCGTTTAATTGGTACTTTTCAAGATGTCACGAAAGAGGTGCTACTTCGTGAAGAGCTTAAAAAGCAAAAAGCGGATGCTGAACGTACACTTGAAGATCGCAGTATCTTGCTGGCTAAAATTAGCCATGAACTGCGCACGCCGTTAAATGGCATTACAGGCATGCTAACGACTTTACTTTATGAAAAGTCAGAGCAAAAGCGAGAAGAAAAACTCAAAGTTGCACTACGAAGTGCTGATATTTTGTTAAACATCATCAACGAAGTGCTCGACTTTTCTAAGATAAATCATGGTGAACTCAAATTAGAGCCTAGTCACTTTTTACTAAAAACAATCTTTGTTGATCTTGCGTCATTATATTTACCTTTATACCAGGAAAAGAATCTCAATTTTGACGTCGACATTGATATTAGTGATGAATGTTGGATTTATTGTGACAATACTCGACTCACTCAAATAGCCTCAAACTTACTGAGTAACGCGTTAAAGTTTACTGAGCAGGGTGAAATAAAGCTTAAGGTATCTGCTAAACATCATGATGGTGATGTGAGCCTTCATTTACAGGTTAGCGATACAGGAATAGGGATGACCGAGAGCTTTATGAAATCGCTATTTTCACCCTTTACACAAGAGGTTACAAAAGAGCGTAAGCAAGGCGGAACAGGCCTTGGGCTCGCTATTGTCAAAGAACTGATTGATTATATGGGTGGCACAATACAGGTCAGTAGCGAATATCAAAAAGGCAGTTGTTTTGATATTCAACTACCTCTAAAGCTCGGGCAGCCACAATCACATGATGCGCTACTTACCTGTGATATCGACTTTTCAACCTTGCCTCTATCAATACTGGTTGTTGATGACAATCAAATAAATCGATTTGTTTTGAAAGCGCATCTTGAGAAATTAGGTTTAACGGCCGATTATGCCTGCGATGGGATTGATGCGATAAATAAGTGTAAGCAAAACAATTACAATCTAATTTTTATGGATTGTGTAATGCCTGAAATGGATGGTATTGAAGCAACCCGTATTTTAAGAGAGGAGCAAATCTGCCCAACGGATAAAACCTATATCATCGCTTTAACAGCCAACACCTCTGCAGATGATAAGGCAGCCTGCAAACAAGCTGGAATGGATTTATTTGTTTCAAAACCTGTTAAAAACACGGCCATTGAACAAGCAATAGCAACTGCAAAAGAGCATTTTTCAATGTAAGCATTCGTGTTGTATGGCTGCTCAGGATAGAAAAATTATAACAAGGTAAATTAGTACTTATTTTAGGCAATTTCGAAATTTAACCTATACTTTTAATGGGTTTAAAATGTTGGATTGCTAAATGGACTACTCTGATAACCGCCGTGACTTTCTTAAGACATTAGGTGTTGGTGCTGTGGCTTCAACACTTGCTTTCAAGGCTCCTTATGTGTTCGCGAAGAGCACGCCTACAATTAGGGTAATGGGCACCCACGTAACTCTACAAGAAGAGCTCAGGCAAAAAGCGATGCTTGAGCTGGGTATTAATATTGAATTTACTCCAATGGGCAGTGCCGCAGTGTTGCAAAAAGCAGCTTCAGATCCAAGTAGTTTCGATTTATATGAGCAATGGTCAGATTCAATTAACATTCTCTGGCAAGCAGGTGCAATTCAGCCTATCGAAACAGAGCGGCTTACTTATTGGCAGGAAATTAATCCACTTTCTAAAACGGGAAAAATTGTACCTGATGCTAAATTAGGCGCTGGTGACTCACCCAACAAACTTCTATACGTACAAGCAGATGGTTCGCTTGCGACTACACCAACCAATGCAATAAGTTTTATGCCTTATGTACACAATGTTGACTCGTTTGGCTACAACACACAATTTATAAAACAGGGTACTCCTTACGAAACAGAGTCTTGGTCTTGGTTACTCGATGAAAAGAATAAAGGTAAGGTCGCCCTTGTTAATGCGCCAACAATCGGTATTTTTGATGCTGCACTGGCTGCCGAAGCGCAGGGGCTGATGACATTTAAAGATATGGGCAATATGAGTATTAGCGAAATTGACCAGCTGTTTGCAATTTTATTGCAAAAGAAAAGGCAGGGTCACTTCGCTGGCTTTTGGACTTCGGTACCGCAATCCGTCGATTTTATGAAAATGAAGCGCGTCACGATTCAAAGCATGTTTTCGCCCGGTGTCAGCGCTTGCAAAGGGCAAGGTATACCCGTTGTGTATGCCTCTCCAAAAGAAGGCTATCGTGCTTGGCATGGGGTAATGTGCTTATCTGCAAATGCACAGGGGCATGTTAAAGATGCTGCCTATGAATACATGAATTGGTGGCTTTCTGGCTACCCAGGCGCGTTTATAGCAAGACAAGGCTATTACATTTCAAACCCAGAGCGGAGTCAGCCTCTTATGTCAAAAGCTGAATGGCAATATTGGTATGAAGGGCAAGAAGCATCCATCGATTTACGCGGAACAGACGGAAAAATATCTGTGCAAGCGGGTCAAGTCCGCGATGGAGGCAGCTATATCAAGCGCTTTTCAAATATAGCGGTATGGAATACGGTAATGCCTAACTATGATTACAGTTTAGATAAATGGTATGAGTTATTGAACTCATAAGGAATTACTTTGCTAACAATTGTTTCTAGGTCTTTGGCGGCCAAGGTGTTATTAGCATTGACGCTTGTATTACTTGCAATGGGGGCGAGCTACTTTGTCTTGAACAAGCGATTGCAAAGAATTGAAGCATCCTTTAACGATATAAGCCGTATCAGTAATTATGCTGTGGCTATTCTTCGAATAAATAAAGATATCGTTGAAATGCAGCGGGATATCTCTGTTTATGGATTCTCAGGTAGTAAAACGGTATTTAGTAAAATCATAGAGAACTTTGAAAGTATAAAAACACGCTTAGAAAGTGTTGATTTGAAAAGTGATGAACTTGAAAGCCAAGTGTATTTAAATTCAATGACACAACTGATTTCACGGTACGGTGAAAATTTAGATGTGCTTGCCAAGCGTTATGAAATCAAAACAGAACTTACTGACGTTGAGTTACCGCAAATCTATTTAGCTGCCATCAATGAATTAAATGGCCTTAAATTAACGGCGACTAACACTGAAGAAATACTGGTTATCACCGAGCATCTCAATGTATGGCATGAATTGCATCGTGATGCTTCCTTGTTTCTTGCCAAAAAGGATTATTCTAAAAGAGCTGCGGTTAATAAGGCACTAGCTATCTTATCAAATAAAACGTCAACCAATACAGAATTAAGCAAAAACCGTGACTATGCAAAAACATATCAGCAGGCTTTTTCGAAAGGCGTGCAGGCTAACCGAAACTATTTAAGTTTGGTTAATGTTGTTATGGCTGGCGATGCCATTGAGTTCAGTACCCTTGCCGATAAACTCAGGGAGCAATCTTTAGCAAAATTACAAAAGATTAAAAGGGAAGCGCAAGAAACAGTCATAAAAACAGATCAAACTCTGCGTTTTCTTGCTGTTGGCGTGGTTATTTATATTATCGCGCTTGCCATCTTTTTCCACCTGCATATATCGCGTGCAATCACACGTTTAACTGCAAGTTTTCAATACTTCTTAGCTGGTGATTTATCAGCACCCATTTATGATTTAAAGCGCAACGATGAAATTGGTGTGCTTGCAACTGCAGCAGATAGATTTCGGGTGTTAAGCCAAGATCTTACCCAAGCGAAGAAAACGGCAGAACACACCACCAAAGTTAAGTCAGAATTTCTGGCAAACATGAGTCATGAAATTCGCACTCCAATGAATGGCATTTTAGGAATGGCAAGGCAGCTTGGGCGTACCAAGCTGACACATGAACAAATGAAGATGCTTAATATTATTCAATCTTCAGGGACTGGACTATTGGTCATTATTAATGACATTTTAGATATCAGTAAAATTGAAGCATCTAAAATTGAACTTGCACCAATACCAATTCACTTAAATTCATTGTTAGATGAGCTAAAGCATCTATTTGCAGAGCAAGCAAAAAGCAAGCATATCAAATTACATATTTCTGTTGCAGATGAACTGCTGCATTGTATTTTTCTTGCTGATGAAACACGCTTAAAACAAGTGCTTATCAACCTGTTAGGGAATGCAATAAAGTTCACTGAAAAAGGCAGTGTGACACTCAACGTAAAAATTAACGAGCTTGGTAGCGATAATCTGAGCATCAAATTTAGCGTGATTGATACAGGAATAGGTATCGCAAAAGAAAATCTCGGTAAGCTATTTGAAGCGTTTTCTCAAGCAGATACCTCAATTACACGGCGCTTCGGTGGCACAGGACTTGGCCTTGCTATCTCAAGTAAATTACTAAATTTAATGGACGCTCCTTTGCAAGTTGAGAGTGAGGTTGGGCAGGGGTCTCGTTTTTATTTTGAACTAAAAACTACACAGGTTATTGAGCAATCTGAGTTTGAAGTCGTAAATAAGCAAGAAACCGAAGAAGAACAACTAGACTTTTCATCACTAAATGTACTGGTCGTCGAAGACAATGATATTAATCAGGTTGTTATCGAAGCGATGTTAAATGAGTTTGGTATAAGCTCAATAAAAATAGCAGGGGATGGTGAGCAGGCCGTTGCGCTATGTAAGGAACATAGTGAGGAAAACAACCTGCAAAATAACTTTGATATTATTTTTATGGATATGCAGATGCCGGTACTTGATGGCCCACAAGCAACAATATGCATAAGAAAAATGCCAGCATATAAAGATACCCCTATTATTGCCTTAACCGCCAATGTACTTGAAGCGGATAAACGGCGATGTTTTGCAGCAGGAATGAATGATTTTGTTGCTAAGCCGATTGATTACCAATGCGTGAAAACGGCTTTGCTAAAGTGGTGTGAAAATGAATGCCATAAGTGAGAGGTATGCTAGCAATTCTCAATAATACTTAATCGTTTTGAGAGATAAAACCTGTCGCTATTTAAGCTAAAACTTCTGATTTAGAATAATAAAATTCAATTCATGAATCGCTTAAGCAAAAAAAAGAGCTACCTCTTTCGTGTTCAACACACGTAGAGGTAGCCCTTTTGTTAGCTAATGAATTAGGTTTAAGGAATTAAACCAGCTTAGCTAGAATGTCATTAAATGTTGAGCTTGGGCGCATTGCTTTAAATGCTAACTCATCATTTGGCTGGTAATAACCACCAACGCTCATAGCTGGACCTTGTGCATCGTTTAATTCAGTAACGATTTGGTCTTTTTGAGACTCAAGATCAGCTGCGATTTGTGTGAATTGTGCTTTTAATTCCGCATCATCATTTTGTGCAGCCAGTTCTTGTGCCCAGAATAATGAAAGGAAGAAGTGTGAACCACGGTTATCAATCTCTTTCACTTTACGTGAAGGTGATTTGTTTTCAGCTAGGAAAGTACCTGTTGCTTTATCAAGTGTATCAGCAAGTACTTGTGCTTTCTTATTACCAGTATTAACCGCTAGGTGCTCTAAAGAAGCCGCTAGTGCTAAGAATTCACCTAATGAATCCCAACGTAAGTGGTTTTCTTTTTCGAATTGTTGAACGTGTTTAGGCGCTGAACCACCTGCACCCGTTTCGAATAAACCACCACCATTCATAAGTGGTACGATAGAAAGCATTTTCGCACTTGTACCAAGCTCAAGGATTGGGAATAAGTCAGTTAGGTAGTCACGTAAAACGTTACCCGTTACTGAAATTGTGTCTTTACCTTCTTTGATGCGCTCTAAAGAGAATTTAGTTGCTTCAATTGGTGCTAAGATGTGGATCTCAAGACCGTCAGTATCATGTTGTGGTAAATACGCGTTTACTTTTTTGATTAACTCGGCATCGTGTGCACGGTTTTCGTCTAACCAGAAAACTGCTGGCGTGCCAGTTGCGCGAGCGCGGTTAACAGCAAGTTTAACCCAATCTTGAATTGGTGCGTCTTTCACCTGACACATACGCCAGATATCACCTTGCTCAACAGCATGCTCAAGTAAAGTTGTACCAGCGGTGTCTACTACACGGATAGTACCCGCAGCGGCTACTTCAAACGTTTTGTCGTGTGAACCGTACTCTTCAGCTTTTTGTGCCATAAGACCAACGTTAGGTACGCTACCCATAGTTGTTGGATCGAATGCACCGTTTTCTTTACAGAAATCGATAGTTGCTTGGTAAACGCCTGAGTAACAACGATCTGGAATTACAAAGCTCGTGTCTTGTAATTTACCTTCGCTATTCCACATTTGACCGCTAGAACGGATTGCAGCAGGCATTGATGCATCAATAATCACATCGCTTGGTACGTGAAGGTTGGTGATACCACGGTCAGAATCAACCATTGCGATAGCAGGGTTGTTGTCATATACCGCTTGAATATCAGCTTCAATTTCAGCTTTTTTAGCTGCATCTAGGCTTTCAATTTTTGCAAATACATCACCAAAGCCGTTGTTTACATCAACATCTAGTTCTTTGAAAAGATCAGCGTGTTTCGTGAATACGTCTTTGAAGAATACTTTTACAGCGTGACCGAAGATGATTGGATCAGACACTTTCATCATGGTTGCTTTCATATGTAATGAGAACAGCACACCTTTGTCTTTCGCTGCTTGAATTTCTTGAGCAAGGAAAGCTTGCAGCTTAGCAGCACTCATGCGCGAAGCGTCAATTACTTCACCCGCTAGTAATGGTGTACTTGCTTTAAGAACAGTGATATCACCGTTTTCAGCAACATGCTCGATACGTACGTCAGTTGCTTCTGCAACCGTTACTGATTGCTCAGAACCGAAGAAGTCACCGTCTTCCATGCTTGCAACGTAAGACTGAGAATCTTTGCTCCATGCACCCATTGAGTGTGGATTGTTACGTGCATATTCTTTTACTGAACCAGGAGCACGGCGGTCTGAGTTACCTTCACGAAGTACAGGGTTTACTGCAGAACCTTTGATTTTGTCGTAAGTTGCTTTAACTTTCTTTTCTTCATCAGTTTTTGGCTCTGATGGGTAATCAGGTAATGCGTAACCTTTTTCTTGTAACTCTTTAATTACCGCACGTAACTGAGGAATAGAAGCACTGATGTTAGGTAATTTGATAATGTTAGCTTCAGGTGTCTTAGCCATTTCACCTAATTCAGCAAGTGCGTCATCAATACGTTGATCTTCAGTTAGGTACTCAGGGAAGTTCGCAATTACACGGCCCGCTAATGAAATGTCGCGAGTTTCAACTTCAACACCCGCCGCGTTAGTGTACGCTTGGATGATTGGTAACAATGAATACGTCGCTAGAGCTGGCGCTTCATCTGTTTTAGTATAGATAATTTTTGATGTCATCATCATTCCTAGATAGTTGGCGTAATGTTTGGTAATGACTGCTAACAGTAACCCTTAATTAGCCATATTCAACAATGCAATAGATAGCTTTGAATTACCAAGTTTAAGCCCCTTGATAAAACAACAGCAAGCAGTCTGTTAGCTGTTGCAACTCAATACGTCGTATTAAAATAACCACAGCTGACAGACTGTAAAATTCTTATAGCTCATTTGAGCTAATTATGAAATTAGCCAAAAGCCGTACGTCAAAAAATGACGAAAAAGCTAAATTTGAGCAACAAGAGTGTAACAAGCTTGGCTCTAAAGGGCTAATAACAATTAAACAATTGGGGTAAAGAAATGGAATTTCAAGAGAATAATAAGGATATATTTAGTGAGGGAAGAGTAAGCGAGGAACTTAACAAGGTCGCTCGCTTGATACTCGAATAGGTTTTACCTAAGAGATTTCATCGTTAGGCGCAATATTCGTTGCGTGTAACCCTTTTGGACCTTGTTGCAATTCGAATGTTACATCTTGACCAGCTTTAAGTGTTTTATAACCGTCCATTACAATCGTTGAGTAATGAGCGAAGATATCAGTCTCGCTGCCGTCTTCTACGATGAAGCCAAAACCTTTGGCATTGTTGAACCATTTGACTTTTCCACAAGCCATACTTCTACATCCTTCTATAAGTTGACTAATTTAGTTATTCTAAACCGTGTAATTTGCTAGACTGACTAATGATTAATCAATCTATATTTGACTGTAGTTTATTTAGCCAGTCAGTCAAGTGTTTTAGACTATTTTTTAACAATTTATTTATTTTTTTATTCAAGTTTGCTTGAGTTCTAAAGACAAGACTATATTTAATTATGAGTGGCATGAAAGATTCTGGTGTTATTGAAACGGTTCGCGATAGTGAAAAGCAAAAATTGCAACCACCGCGAAAATATAAAGTCATTTTGAATAATGATGATTACACGCCTATGGACTTTGTGATAGAAGTACTAATGACGTTTTTTAATATGGATAGCGATAGAGCAACAGATGTGATGCTTCAAGTTCATCATAATGGTAAAGCGATATGCGGTGTTTACAGCGCTGATGTAGCACATACCAAAGCTGAACAAGTTAATCGTTACGCGCGAGACAACGAGCATCCACTGCTATGTAGTTGTGAGCAGGAATAAATACCAAGGTAGGGTGAACCAATTAGCCCGTCACAACGGTATATAAATATTATCTCAGTAAGGGGTTGCCAATGCTAAACAAAGACTTAGAACTAACCTTGAATGCGGCGTTTCGCGAAGCGAGAACACGTCGTCATGAATTTATGACTGTCGAGCATCTTTTACTTGCACTGCTCGATAACCCTTCTGCTGGAGAAGCGCTAAACGCCTGTGGCGTAGATATGAGCGCATTAAAAGTCGAATTATCAGATTTTATTGATGAAACAACGCCTGTTATTCCAGATCTTGAGGAAGACAGAGAAACTCAGCCAACGTTAGGCTTTCAGCGTGTTCTACAGCGCGCAGTATTTCACGTGCAGTCATCGGGCAAAAACGAAGTAACAGGCGTAAATGTACTGGTTGCTATTTTTTCTGAGCAAGAAAGCCAAGCTGTTTATTTACTTAAAAAATCAGACGTTAATCGTTTAGATATTGTTAACTTTATTTCACATGGTATCTCAAAAGCAGATGATGACATCGGCGGTGAGGACCACGATGACATACATGAAGAAGTGCAAGAAGTACAAGGCGAAGAGCCAACTAAACTTGAAAACTTTACGACTAACCTGAATCAGCAAGCTATCGATGGCAATATCGACCCATTGGTCGGCCGTGATAACGAAGTTGAGCGCACTGTACAAGTGTTATGTCGCCGTAAGAAAAACAACCCGCTCTTAGTGGGTGAAGCAGGGGTGGGTAAAACCGCGATTGCAGAAGGCCTTGCTTATCGTATCGTAAACAAAGAAGTACCTGAAGTGATTGCTGATGCCGTGGTTTATTCACTCGACATGGGCGCATTATTGGCGGGTACTAAATACCGTGGTGATTTTGAAAAACGTTTCAAATCGCTACTTAAAGAGTTACAAGCTAAACCAGGTTCAATTTTATTTATTGATGAAATTCATACCATCATAGGTGCCGGTGCGGCATCCGGTGGCGTAATGGATGCTTCGAACCTAATTAAACCATTACTTTCAAGTGGTAAGCTACGTTGCATGGGCTCAACAACATACAATGAGTTTAAGAATATCTTTGAAAAAGACCGTGCGTTAGTACGTCGTTTCCAAAAAATCGATGTACTTGAGCCGAGTGTGGCTGATACCACGAAAATTCTTAACGGCTTAAAAGAGCGTTATGAAGAGCACCATGGTATTCGTTACACTCAAAAAGCATTAAAGGCTGCTGCTGAGCTTAGTGCTAAATATATCAATGAACGCCATTTACCGGACAAGGCAATTGATGTCATCGATGAAGCTGGGGCGAATCAACGTTTACAGCCAGCATCGAAACGTAAGAAAACCATTGGTGTGGCTGATATTGAGTTGATCGTCTCTAAAATGGCGCGTATTCCTCAGCAAAGTGTTTCATCAAGCGATAAAGAAACATTGAAGAATCTTGATCGCAACTTGAAGATGCTGGTGTTTGGACAAGATCAATCGATTGATGCACTGACTTCGGCAATTCGTTTATCGCGCTCAGGCCTTGCTAACGAAGACAAGCCAGTAGGTTCATTCTTATTTGCGGGCCCAACAGGGGTTGGTAAAACAGAGGTGACTAAGCAACTTGCTAAGTGTATGGGTGTTGAGTTTATTCGTTTTGATATGTCTGAGTATGTTGAACGCCATGCGGTGAGTCGTTTAATTGGTGCACCTCCAGGTTATGTTGGTTTTGAACAAGGTGGCTTACTAACTGAAGCGGTAATTAAGAATCCGCATGCGGTTGTACTACTAGACGAAATCGAAAAAGCGCATTCAGATATTTATAACATCCTATTGCAAGTAATGGATCACGGTACACTGACTGATAATAATGGCCGGAAAGCTGATTTCAGAAACGTGGTATTAGTGATGACGACAAATGCGGGTGTACAAGAAACGGTTCGTAAGTCGATTGGATTTACAGAGCAAGACCATTCACACGATGCGATGAGTGAAATCAATAAAGTGTTTTCACCAGAGTTTAGAAACCGCTTAGATAACATCATTTGGTTTAACCACCTTGAGAAAGAAGTTATCTTGCAAGTGGTTGATAAATTCATTGTTGAATTACAAGCTCAACTTGATAAGAAATCAGTTAACTTTGAGCTTACTTCTAAAGCAAGAGAGTGGTTGGCAGATAAAGGCTATGATAAAGCAATGGGTGCACGTCCGATGGCACGTGTTATTCAAGAGGAGCTTAAAAAGCCACTAGCAAACGCAATCTTGTTTGGTGAACTCGCTGATGGCGGTTCGGTTAAAGTATCTGTGAAAGATAAGAAAATTCACTTTGATTTTGAGACTAGCTTAGAAACGGCTTAAGCTGTTTTTACTGAAAACAAAAAGCCCAGCAACTGCTGGGCTTTTTGTTTATTAAATGGAATTAAAACTAAGTTAGTTTGAACACCATTTAACAAACGCTTTTAGCTCTTTGTAATAAACACATCTGCTCATTCAAAGCAGCAAAAAGCTAAATCTCTCGTTAACGCACTAACTTAGCGAGCACGGAATACGATGCGACCTTTCGATAAATCGTAAGGAGTCATTTCTACGGTTACTTTGTCGCCAGTTAAGATGCGGATGTAGTTTTTGCGCATTTTACCAGAGATATGAGCCACAACTACGTGACCATTTTCTAGCTCAACTCGGAACATTGTATTTGGTAAAGTATCAAGGACCGTACCTTGCATTTCGATTACGTCTTCTTTCGCCATGTTTAGCGTAACACCTCTTTAATAGTTAAACGCTGCAGATTTTGCCGAAAATACAGCAATAAGTAAAGCTACAGGGCTTAATTTTGTAAATTAAATCGCCAACCACTCATCGCCAATATGCTTTTGTGCAGGCAAAAATTGGGTTTTATATTTCATTTTGTTGCATTCGTCGATTTGATATCCCAAATAGACAAATTGTTTTGCTTGTTGTTTAGCAAACTGAATTTGCTCCATGATCATGATGCTACCAATACTGTAGTGTTCATAATCTGGGTCAAAAAATGTGTAAATCGCTGAGATAGCGTTATGCATGCAATCGGTTACTGCAACGGCGACTAACTTATCGTCATCTCGTAACTCAATAAATGTGACAGGTAACCACTGGCAAAACAAAAAACTTTCGTATTGGCTCTGATCGGGTGGGAACATGGAGCCATCTTGATGCCTTTGGGTGATATATTTGCAGTATAACGGGTAGTATTCTGCACGCTCGTATTCACTATAACTAACGGTGAAAACTTTTTTCGCTTTATTTAATTTGCGCTTTTGTGATTTTGAAGGGATAAATTGTTGGGCTAAAACGCGCACTGAATTACACGCATTACAAATAGGGCAATGAGGACGATAGATTTGGTCGCCACTGCGTCTAAAACCCAGCGCTAATAATTGTTCAAATTTATCAGGGCAATAGCAACTTGGATCGAGTATAACAAGTAGCTGTTCCTGACGATCGGGTAAGTAACTGCAATCAAATTGCTGGCTTAAACCAAGCCTAGCGGGTAAGTGCTCAGTCATAAATATTAATCAACTCTTGCGGTTGCCACATGTCTTTTTTAGGCACAAAACTGTGCGCTAACTTAAGTCTAGTTAAAAATTCTCCGCGTGGGATAACTTTTGCACCTAAAGTGATTAAATATGGGTTTTCTAGTTGGCAATCAATAAAATACGCTTGATGTTTCTTTAGCCAATTGACTAACGCCCACATCGCCAGTTTTGAGCCGTTACTAATATTATGAAACATTGACTCACCACAAAATATACCGTTTTGCATGATGCCATACAGACCTGCAACGAGTTCATCTTCGTGCCATATTTCAAGGCTGTGTGCGACACCTTGATGGTGTGCTTCGATGTAGGCATGCATCATTTGCTCTGTGATCCACGTCCCTTCAGCATCAATACGTTGTTCACGACACGCATTGATAACGTGGGCAAATGCGTGATTAATGGTGACACGCACAGGAAAACGCTTTAAATGCTTTTTTAAACTGCGGCTGACATGAAATTCATCGAGTTCAATAATACCGCGCATACTCGGTGACCACCACATGATGGGCTCATAATCACTAAACCAAGGAAACACGCCGGTTTGGTAGGCATTTTTAATTCGTTCTACTGATAAATCTCCGCCAATTGCCAATAGGCCATCGGGCTCATCAAGGGCGAGTTCTGGGTCTGGAAAATCAACACTCTCGGGCGAGAGTTGGTAAAGTTGCTTGATCATGTCAGCGGTATCGTTGTTATTTGCTCTGATTTTAACAAAATTTTAGCTATAAAAAAGGGGCTGTTTTGCAACAGCCCCTAGTATTTAGTGCTTTAGATCAACTAACTATAGGTTATCTAAGAAACGTTCTGCATCAAGTGCAGCCATACAACCCGTACCCGCAGAAGTAATTGCTTGACGGTAGATGTGATCACACACATCACCTGCAGCAAACACACCAGGTACACTTGTTTGTGTTGCGTTACCGTTTAAGCCAGACTCAACAACTAAATAGCCATCTTTCATTTCAAGCTGGCCTTCAAACATATCAGTATTAGGTTTGTGGCCGATTGCGATGAATACACCGGCAAGATCTAGGTTTTCTGTCTCTTCAGAATCAGTTGCTTTGATACGGATGCCTGTTACACCCATTTCGTCACCAAGCACTTCATCCAAAGTACGGTTGTAATGAAGAACAACATTACCGTTGGTCGCTTTTTCATTTAAACGATCAGCTAAGATTTTTTCACTACGGAAGCTATCACGACGGTGGATAACATGCACTTCATCTGCAATGTTTGATAAATAAAGAGCCTCTTCAACAGCAGTGTTACCACCACCTACAACGGCTACTTTTTGACCGCGGTAGAAGAAACCATCACAGGTAGCACAAGCAGAAACACCACGACCTTGGAAGTTAGTCTCTGATTCTAAACCTAAGTATTTAGCTGACGCGCCGGTTGCGATAATTAATGCATCACATGTATACGTGCCAGAGTCACCTGTTAAAGTGAAAGGGCGTTTTGTTACATCAACTTTATTAATGTGGTCAAAAACGATTTCTGTTTCGAAACGCTCAGCGTGTTCTTTCATACGCTCCATTAACGCAGGGCCAGTTAAACCATGCGCATCGCCTGGCCAGTTTTCAACTTCAGTGGTTGTCGTTAATTGACCACCTTGTTGAATACCAGTAATAAGAACCGGGTTAAGGTTGGCACGTGCTGCGTATACCGCCGCTGTGTACCCCGCAGGGCCAGAACCTAAGATTAATAGTTTACAGTGTTTTGCGTCACTCATGGTTTTTCCTAAAAACGTTTCAATACGATGTCTATGCGCCCGATTCTAAGAAAAACAAGGCGGATGTAAACAAAAGCGCTGATTATTTTTTTAGTCAAATCGCTAAGCTGTCAAATAATCCTTACTGATTATAATTTAAATGCTTCTTTTTGCTTATAAAGTGAGCTGTTCGTGAATTGTTATGTGATCTAAGTACGGTAATTCATGACCAAGCAATAATTTTTTGATATGTTTTAGCTAATTTTGATATTAGCTCGCGGTATGAGCTAACTAAACGAACAGGCAATTATGGTATTTTGGCAGGAAAAGCCCGCTTTTGGGCTGACTACAGAAGACGTTCAAGTCTTAACAAATGCAAAAGAGTATCGCACTGAACTATTGCGTCTAATTGGTTCAGCAAAAAATAGAATTTATATTACCGCTTTGTATTTACAAGATGATGAAGCTGGCCGTGAAATTTTAACTGCATTACATCAAGCCTCGCTTGCTAACCCTGAGTTAGAAGTTAAAGTGCTGGTCGATTTCCACCGTGCTCAACGAGGTTTGATTGGCGCAGCAAAATCTGATGGCAATGCCAGCATGTATTGTGATTTTCAAGAGCAGTATCAATCAAATGTGAAAGTACATGGTGTTCCTGTTAAAGCGAAAGAGCTTTTCGGGGTACTGCATCTAAAAGGCTTTGTGATTGATGATACATTATTATACAGCGGCGCGAGTTTAAATAATGTATATCTGCAGCAAGATGACCGTTATCGCTTAGACCGTTATTTTTTAGTTCATCAAGCAGGCTTATGTAACTCGGTTATCGATTTTATCGAAACCCATCTTTTAAGTTCAGCGGCGGTCCCACGGATTGATACGCGACCACTTATTAAATTTAATGATATTAAAGTCGCCCAAAAACAATTGATGCGTGAATTAAAATCGGCAAGTTATGAAAGTGCTGCAGAAGCGAGTGCTGGTGAGCTGGGTGTGCGCTTATTCTTAGGTTTAGGTCGCCGAAGTAATAAACTGAATCGTTTAATCAAATCGTTATTTGATACCACAGAGCAAGAACTTGTTCTTTATACCCCTTACTTTAACTTTCCAGCGCCTTTAATGCGCTCATTACGTCGTTTATTAAAACAGGGTAAGCAAGTAACTATTGTGGTAGGGGATAAAACAGCAAACGATTTTTATCTGCCGCCAAGTGAACCATTTAGTAAGATTGGTGCATTACCTTATTTATACGAAACGATTTTGTATAAATTTTTAAAGTCACAGAAACGCCATATCAATAATGGTAATTTGAATGTTTATCTTTGGAAGCATGAAAGTAATTCTTTTCACTTAAAAGGGATTTGCGCTGATAAACGTTTGCATTTATTAAGTGGCCATAATCTAAATCCGCGTGCATGGGGCTTAGATATTGAAAACGGTATTTTAATTGACGACCCTAAGCAGCACATTCTTGAGCAAATTGAACAAGAAAAGCAGGCTATTTTACAGCATTGTCGTCGCTTAACTGGTCCACAAGACTTAGAAACGATGGATGATTATCCTGCACCGGTTAAAAAACTGTTGGGGCAGGCTAAACGTGTGAAAGTTGATTTTATTATCAAACGTTTTATTTAATCGGAAATTAAAAAAGCAGCGAAAGCTGCTTTTTTTGTGTTTAGATATTAGCTATCTACTTTACTTCTGTTGAGCATCTAAAGACTGGCCGTTCACTTCTTTAGAGTCGTCGCTCATCAAGTATAAATAAGTCGGCATTAAATCTTCAGGTGTTGCTAACTTATCTCTATCTTCACCAGGGTATGCTGATGCACGCATCGATGTGCGAGTAGCACCTGGGTTAATACAGTTTACGCGAATATTAGTTTTACCCACTTCACAAGCCCACGTTTGCATCATGCCTTCAACAGCAAATTTTGAGATTGCATATGCACCCCAGTGTTCGCGGCCTTTGCGACCCACACCAGATGAAGTAAAAATAACAGATGCACTATCTGATTTACGAAGCAGTGGAAACATGAATTTGGTGATCATAGCTTGTGCGGTTACATTCACTTTCATGATGTTTTCAAATGTTGATACACAGAAGTGCTCAAGCGGACCTAATGAACCTAAGATACCTGCGTTATTAAGTAATCCATCTAACTTACCAAACTGCATTTCGATGGTTGCAGCTAGATCACGGTAGTTTTGTTTAGTGGCACCTTTTAAATCCATCGGCACGATGGCCGGTTGTGGGTAGCCCGCGTTTACGATTTCGTCATAAACACATTCAAGTTTATTGGTTGTTTTTCCTAGTAAAATAACAGTGGCACCATGCTTTGCATAAGTTAATGCGGCAACACGACCAATGCCGTCACCAGCACCTGTTATTAAAATTACTTTGTCTTTTAGCGCATTCTCTGCGGCTGTATAAGTATGCATAAACGTACCATCGATTAGATTTTTCATCATTTTACCATAGCAAAAAGCCAAGTTATCGAATTTATTGCAAATTAAGGTGGCGAAAATTGAAACTTTACGTTAACTTTAACTGGTCTAATGTCTTATTAATAATCTAATTACATTAAATTAACTTAGAATAAAGGTAGTAGAATAACTACTTTTAACCCTGAACACACAATAACAATAATATTTGCGCGGAGCGAAATTATGAAAAAACTGCTACTCTCACTAGCCATTGCGTCAGCCATTACTGGCTGTGGTGGAGGAGAAACATTAGAAGATGTTAAAAATGATAATCCTCCTGTTCTCCCAACCGCGACAGTAAAATTTGACCCAGCGAACAGTGTAATCTCAGTACCGAATGATTTACTGATGAGTGGTACCCTTGATGGTACTTTAAACATACCGGGTGAATTAGACGACAACAATGTCAGCGTTGAACGCGCAGCCTATGCCGATCCACAACTAGCACTGGGCGCGCTTGATGGCTGGTCAACACAAACTCCGTTTAAAATCGATTTAACTTTCCCTGCGGGGATCTCTCTTGATATGACATCTGCTGCTTCACCAGGCGCTGTGCGTATTTTTGAAGTTGTAATGGGTGCAAGCCAAACAGATGAAACTTGCTCGCAAGTCCCAGCAGGTATTGCTTGTAAACTAGTGTCTGAATTAACCTTTGGCGTAGACTTCGTCACTCAAGGTTCTGGTGATGCAGTAGCTGTGATCCCACTTAAACCATTTAAAGCTGGCAGCACTTACATTAATGTTTTGACAACATCATTAATGGACTCAGAAGGTCGTTCAATCGAGCCATCTTCAACATATGCGCTAGTGAGCGAAGAGACTACGCTTATTACTGATTCGCAAAAGTCACTTCAAGCAGTTATCAATAGCTATGAAGATGCAGTGACATCGGGCGGTGCCATCACAAAAGATGAAATTATCTATTCTGCTGCGATGACTATGCAATCAGCAGGTCAAGTGCTTGGCACAGTAAAGCAACTTCTTGCCGCAAGTTTAACGCAAGATGCACTTCCAACGCCGATGGTGCAAATTCCTGAGCAACCAGTCATTACAGTTGAGCAAGTATTCGCATCACAAGGTATTACCGGTGTGTCACCTGTATTTGGTGGTGTGCAATATCAAAAGGGTAGCGTGATGTTACCTATGTATTTAGCCACACCAACCGGCGCAACGGTTAACGATTTATCTGCAACGTATTGGCAAGGTTTATGTGACAGTGGTGTAGCTGTATTAGGTTATGCAGCTGCTGCGGGGGATTCATTCCCAACAGACCCTATTAGCGAAACTGATGGCCTTTGTATGGCGTTAAGTGGTGGCAAGTTACGTGATTTAGGCTTAGATCAAACTAAACATCTAACTAAGTACAACACAATTCCAAAAACACAAAGTATCGCTAATGTACCAGTGCAAATTACTAAACCAATTTTACCTGTGATCAATGCAGTGCGAGCTCAGCTTGGCTTAGACGCATTAAGCATGCCTGAGACAGGTTGGCCTGTTGTTATCCTTCAGCACGGTATTACTTCTAAAAAAGAAGATATGCTAGCAATTACAGCGCAGCTAACAATGCAAGGCTTTGCAACAGCAGCAATCGATCACCCTATGCATGGTGAGCGTGGTATTGATGTAAATGGTGACGGTACTGATGATTTTAATGCTTCTACAGGTTCTGTATTAAGCTACATGAATTTACAGTCGTTATTAGTAGCGCGTGATAGCTTACGTCAATCAGTTGCAGATTTACTTGGTTTACGCTTAGGTCTTAACTTTACAGGTGCTGCTGATTTAAATGCGCAAGATGTATCATTCTTAGGTCATTCATTAGGCTCGGTAGTTGCTCCAGCATTTGTTGCTGTGACTAATGCACCGCTTGCTGACCAAGTTGATCCAATGTTCAACGTGAAAAGTGTGGCACTTGCCAGTGGTGGCGGTGGTATCGCAAGCTTCTTAATTGAGTCAAATACATTTGGTCCATTTGTACAAGGATCTGTATTACTTGCTGCGGGTATTGATGAGTCAGCTGAGTTTGGTGCCTATACTCAAAATGAAGCATTATCAAACTGTGGTGCGCTTGCTGCTAATCAAACCGCGTTCGTTACATGTGCCTATAAAGAATATATTGGCGCGTTAACGGTTGCGGGTGAAACTGCAAAACTTGCAAATATTCAAAGTGTGATCACTCAGTTTGCTTTTGCTGCGCAAACAGCCCTTGATAGTGGTGATCCATCTAACTATGCATCATCTGTTGCAGCGCTTGGCACGCCAGTGTACATGAGTGTAGTGGTTGGCGATGGTGCTAACAACAATGCTGATATGGTTATTCCACCAACAGTATCAAGCAACCCAATTGCTGGTAGCTTACCTCTTGCTAACCTAATGGGTTTATCAACCGTTGCTGAAACACAAGGCCCGACAGCTGATGCAATGAGCTATGTGGTTAAATTCACTAAAGGCCATCACAGCTCAGTGTTAACACCTGTTGCAACCGCTGATTCTGGTGCGACTGCTGAAGAAAGTGCTGCGGCAACTGCAGAAATGCAATTGCAAATCGCGACGTTCTTAGCAAGCCGTGGTCAATATCTTCAGGTTACCAACCCAGACGTTGTTACAGAATAATCGAAACCTTACTAATTAAGTAAAACCAATTAAGTAAAAAGCCACTTTATGTGGCTTTTTTTTACTTTAAAGCGTGGTAAATTGTGCCGATGCATTAATAAATGGAGAGTTTGATTGGAATTTTTATATGAATATGGGTTATTTTTTGCAAAGACCCTCACATTTGTCATCGCACTTGCGGTGATTGTAGCCATTATCATGGGCGCTGCAGTAAAACCCAAAGCAAAGAAAGGGGAGATAACAATTGATGATTTGAGTGAGCAACTTGATGACTTAAAACAAAGCTTTATAGCAAATACCCTTTCCAAAAAAGAGCTCAAGGCTCACCAAAAACAGCAAAAATCTGAAGCAAAAAAACAGCACAACGACGAGCCAAAATCACGTTTGTATGTAATTGATTTTAATGGCAGTGTTGATGCCCACGAAGTAGAAAGCCTGCGCGAAGAAATTACCGCTATTTTAACCATCGCTGACAAAGAAAAAGATCGCGTGCTGGTACGCCTTGAAAGCGGCGGCGGTGTGGTTCATGGTTATGGTCTGGCGGCATCTCAACTGCAACGCTTACGCAATGCTGGCATTCATTTAACTGTTGCGATTGATAAGGTTGCGGCAAGTGGGGGCTATATGATGGCCTGTGTGGCCAATGAGATAGTGGCGGCACCTTTTGCAATTGTTGGCTCGATTGGCGTAATTGCGCAAATTCCTAACTTTCATAAAATTTTGAAAAAGAATGATGTGGACTTTGAGCAAATTACAGCAGGTGAGTACAAGCGTACGTTAACTATTTTTGGTGAAAATACCGAAAAAGGCCGTGAAAAATTCAAAGAAGAAATTGAACAAACCCATGGTTTATTTAAAACCTTTGTTAGTGAGCAGCGTCCGTCTCTTGATATTGATACTGTTGCAACCGGTGAGCATTGGTTTGCTACACAAGCGTTTGATAAAGGCTTAGTTGATAAGATTGATACCAGTGATGATATTTTATTGAGCCAAGCGAAAGAGCGTCAAATCTATAAAGTGAAGTACCGTATTAAGAAGAATTTAAGCGATAAGCTTGCCGTAGGTTTAAGTTCAGGGGTAAGTAAAGCGGGTGTTAGTTTAATGTCTCGCTTAAAAGGCTTAAACCCATAATCCAGCACTATCAATAAAAAACCCGCTAACTTAGCGGGTTTTTTATTGGCTGCGAATAAGTCTTTACTTAATTGACTTATGATAGTCCTCTAAATCTTTAGCGGCATTTGGGTCGTTAAATACGTCCTCATCAAATTCACCTTCAGATTTTGCGACCACGCAGGTCACCATACAGTCACCTGTTACGTTAACAGCGGTTCGTGTCATATCAAGTAAGCGGTCAACACCAATGATGATTGCAATTCCTTCTACAGGCAAGCCTACTTGGTTTAACACCATGGCTAACATAATAAGGCCGACACCTGGCACACCTGCAGTACCAACAGAGGCAAGTGTTGCAGTTAAAATAACCATTAAGTAATCAGAAATTGTTAAGTCAACTGAAAATACTTGTGCGATGAACACGGTCGCAACACCTTGCATAATTGCTGTGCCGTCCATGTTAATGGTTGCGCCTAAAGGTACAGTAAACGAAGCAACTGAGTTGTGCGCACCTAATTTCTTGCTCGCAGTTTCAAGGGTAATAGGCATAGTTGCACTTGAGCTAGATGTACTAAATGCAAATAGACAGGCGTTTTTCATCTTCTTTAAAAACATCACAGGGTTAAGACCAGTGAACATTTTTAATAGCACACTGTAATTAACAAAACCGTGGAATAATAACGCGAATACTACTACACCGAAGTATAAAGCAAGGCTTTTAATTAATTTTAGGTCAATGGTAGTAAATAGTTTAGCCATCAAGAAGAAGACACCATAAGGTGCAATGTTCATCAGTAGGGTAACAAGTTTTAAAATTACTGTGTTTAAGTCTTCGAACACACTTGCAACACGTTGACCTGCTTTACCACTTAGGGCCATAGCAACACCAAACAGTAATGCAAAAACAATAACCTGTAACATGTTACCACTTGCCATAGCGTCAATAGGGTTTGTTGGGAACATACCAATAATAACTTGTGCAAGGGTCGGTGCTTCTTTTGCACTGTAGTTAGCATCAGAAGGTAAGTTAATGCCCTCACCAGGATTAACTAATAAGGCTAAAGTAATAGCAACAGTAATGGCGATTGCTGTTGTCGCTAAATAAAGCAAAATAGACTTACCACCTAAACGGCCTAATTTTTTAGGGTCACTTAAGCTACAAGTACCACAGACTAATGATACAAAAACCAGTGGCACGACAAGCATTTTTAAGCTTGCAATGAAAATTTGGCCACCAACATGGAAAATACCATCAACAAAAAATGCTTTAATTGGTAAAGAGAATAACCCTAGTGGAATAAGGAAATCGTCTTCACCCGCTAAAATGGCTTGGAAGATAAAACCAACGATTACACCCAGTACCATACCTACCATGATACGAGATGTAAGGCTTAAAGATCGTACTTTTGACATACACCCAGACTATTTTTTTATAAATTTTGTCATAGACTACCAGCATGAAGATTTTTATACAGAAAAATTCGATAAATAGTGAAATAAATTCGTTGCCTTTAAAGGAAAAAAATTATGATCTTCGTTTAATTTTTAGGTTAATATTAGGTAAACAATCAAATAAGTAAAAAATAGCTAACTAGGGAGAGGTCGATGCCTTTATTGCGATGGCTAAGTGTTTTAGTTTTCATCTCATTGTTAGCCGCCTGTGGCGGTGGTGGATCATTAGACAGTGATTCATCAGACGGAGATGATGGCACAACCGTAGAGACAAACTATGTTGTGTCTGTTCAGGGTTACAGCCAATCAACGACGGAAACAGCGAATGCAGTTACAGCAGACGCACCGTTAACCATTTCGGCAACACTCACTAACAATGATGAAGCCGTAGTTGGTGCTGTAATTAACTTTAGCCTCAATGGCGATATCGGTTTACTAGATCCTGTTTCTGGTACCGACCTAACCGATACAGACGGTGTGGCATCTATTACGTTAACTGCGGGCGATACTGCTGGTGCGGGGATTGTTACTGCAACATATGTAATCGACAGTGAAACCTACACTGATACCTTTGGATTTACTTCCGATGGCTCTGAAACCGATGACTCAAGTGTCAGTGGTAGTGTGACTCTTAGCTTGAACATCGTAGATAGTTCAGGCCAGCCATTCTCTCTTGATAACCCAGTAAGCAAAGATAACAAGGGTACGGTTACAGCGACTTTACTTGATGATGATACGCCACTGGATGGGCAACTTATTTCATTTACTACGAACTATACAGGTAAAATCACGCCTGTATTGGGCACTGCTTTAACGGACGAAAACGGTGAGGCATACGTTACACTTAGTAGTGGTGACTCTAAAGGCGCAGGACAAGTTGTAGCTACTTACACAGATGAAAGTGGTAACAGCATTACAAAAGTAGCTGGGTTTATTTCAAATGGTGATGATGCTCCTGTCGAAAGTGCTGAAGCTGAACTTGATATTAAATTACTTCAAGGTTGTGCGACTGATTGGGACGCTAATCGCAGTACAACATCTCTTGAAACGACTTACTTAACGTCAGGTTGTACGGTTGTAAATCAGTTCTCATCTGACGAACTAATCGATGTCATGGTCAAAGTAACTGATACAAGCTCGGGTGACGGTATCGACGGTATTATTGCTGAGCTTTCGACTGATCTTGGTGGTTTATTACCAGAATCAGGTAAAGCGCTAACGGATAACTTTGGTTTTGCCATTTTAAAATTACAGCCTGGCGCAAACAGTGGTGCGGGCGAGGTTACTGTGACTGCTAAGTCTGTGACTTCTTCAAAAGCATTTGAAATTGCAACAGCTGAGTTGAGCGTTGAAATTTCAAATGGTCTATATAATAAGCTAGATGACTCAGGTAATGTTATTGATGACGAATTTGTGCCGCTTGCTGCAGGTGCGACAACTGTCATCACGGTTACAATTTACGATGCATCAGGTGATTTATATGTTTCGCCTCTTGATGTTGAGTTCACTTCAGGGTGTGTTGAGTCAGATTTATCTGTAATGGATGAAACCGCAACCAGTATTAGCGGCATTGCAACAGCAACATACAGAAGCAACGGCTGTAACACTTCGCAGGGTGATACAGTAACGGCGACAGTATTAACTGGTGGTACGCCAAAAGTGGTATCAGTAAATGTGCCAGTATCGGCTGCTGAAGTAAGCGCAATCGAATTTGTAGAAGCGTCTGCTAATGTGCTTGCATTAAAAGGCACGGGTGGTGTGTCACGCCAAGAAACAAGTCAACTTACATTTAAACTTACTGATGCAATTGGTAATGTTGCAAAACAAAAACGCTTAGATTTCCGCTTAAGTTCGACCAATGGTGGTATTTCTCTCTCTGAAGTAACTGATGCAAGCGGTTACTCGCATGCTAGTGTGTCAACTGACTCAGAAGGCTTAGCGCGCATCCAAATTAACTCTGGTTTTGTGCCGCAAGCAGTGCGTGTACAAGCTTGTTATATTCCTGATGATCAAATCCCAACGGATCAAAACAACAATGTGACATGTTGGAAAGAGCTTTATGACGAATGTCTTCTAGATGAAGCAGACCGTGATAGCAATGTATCATGTCCGACAGGGGAACTTTCGTTAGTTGCACTTGATGAGCAAGTAACCAGCGTGTCAGATCTTGTTTCAATCAGCTCTGGCTTACCTGATGGTAATAGCTTTACTGCTGGCCCAGAAATCATCAACATTGAAGCATTAAATTACATTGGTGATACTACGGATATTTCGGTTTATGTTGCAGATCACTTTAATAACCCAGTACCAGATGGCACGTCGGTTTATTTAACGACTGAAGGTGGCGCTGTAGGGACATTAGATGGTGAGGAGTTTAATCCTCAACTTGAATGTAATACTGTTGATGGTGCGTGCGTTGCACAGTGGCGTTCACAAAATCCGATTCCATTTAGCGAAGATAAATGGGGCAACAAAATTAATAGCACTAATCCAAAAACAAGTGCAATTAACTGCGACCTTTATTTTGGTGTGGCAGCACCTTGTATGGCGGGCATTTTAAATGCCGCGTTTGATGACGATGGTGTACCGCTCGGTGGTCGTGCAACAGTGCTTGTGACAGCCAAAGGTCAAGAGTCATTTATCGACATTAATGGTAATGGTCGTTTTGACAAAAATGAATATTATAGTGGTTATGACTTACCAGAAGCCTTTGTTGATCATAATGAAAATGGTGTTTATGATGGCTTAGCAGCAATTTATGATCCTGTTACAGCAACGATTACAAAGGCTGCTGAAAACTGCCAAGAAGGTGATGCAAGCGACCCATGTAGCGCAACGAACACAAATGCAGGTCATACTGAAGAGAACTTCGATATTGACTTAAATGAGATGCATACACTTGCTGATGGTAAGTATAACGGCCTTGAGTGTTCTGAAGATGCGACAGAGCCAGATGAAGATGCAACATTTGAAAGTTTATGTACAAAAGAGCTAATTGATGTTCGTGATTCGTTTGAGATCATTATGTCAGGGAGCTTTGCATACAGTCGCTTCGTGGTAACAAAAGATGAGCTTCGAAATCGCTTTGCTGAAGCACTCGCTGAAACAACAGAGGACGATCCAACTGTATTTACAGATAATGCGATGCAACTTGCTGTGGATATTGAGAACTGTAGTACTATTTATCGACAAGCAGATACTCAGTCAGGTGCAATTATCGCTCGTTTAGAAGCGACAGCGAATACTGACTACTGTGATTTAGGCTCTATTAACATTACTACCGCTGATTCGGGTAATCAGTTAGCAGCACTGAGCTTTGAGATTTATTTCTCTGATATTTATAACAATCCAATGCCATCTGGTACAGCGGTTGCAATTAGTGCAGATAATGGTGATTACAGTGGTACATCTGGTTTTGATATAGGTAATACAAGCCGAACAACAGCGACTGGGGTTGCCCTTACGATTAGCCGTGAAGCTGATCCAAATGATAAAACAGATGGTTTCTTAACAGTTGAATTCACAACAGGCAAAGACAATGTTTCAACTGCTACAATAGCAATAAGTGACGATGGCTAATAAGTAGTTATTTGTTTAAATTTAAAAAAATGCCAACCAGAAGGTTGGCATTTTTGTTGCTGTTCTATATATTCCCCTTGAAATTACCGCAAAACACCACATTGACTAAATTAGCAACAAAAATTGTTTAATTATTCACTCAATGAAGAAAAGTTTCGATTAAAAGCTTGTAACAATTGGTGTTTGTAGATATACCTATAAATATTCGTGCTCCAATGTTAAAAAATCATACTTATTTGTTTAATGTGATGGATATACATTTATAAGGGCAAAAAACTTTTAAAATATTCGGTCAGAAATAGGCAACTATGGGCAAATCACTTGTAATTGTAGAGTCTCCAGCAAAGGCAAAAACAATTAATAAATACTTAGGTAACGATTTCATCGTAAAGTCCAGCGTTGGACATGTGCGTGATCTACCAACTTCAGGTTCGGGCAAAACGAAAACTGCAGCAACAAAAACGCCTGCAGAAGTTCGAAAAATGTCACCAGAAGAAAAAGCTGCCTATAAAAAGCAACGCGATTATAAAAATCTTGTTGCCCGTATGGGTATTGATCCTGAAAAAGGTTGGGAACCGCATTACGAAGTCTTACCGGGCAAAGAGAAAGTTGTTCAAGAATTAAAAAAACTTGCTGAAAACGCCGATAAAATCTATCTCGCAACCGATTTGGATAGAGAAGGGGAAGCGATTGCATGGCACCTCGAACAAATTATCGGTGGCGAGCCTGAAAAGTATAAGCGAGTTGTTTTTAACGAAATAACTAAAAATGCAATTCAACAGGCATTCGAAACACCCGGTGAACTAAACACTGACATGGTCTACGCACAGCAAGCGCGTCGTTTCCTTGACCGTGTAGTGGGCTTTATGGTGTCGCCATTACTGTGGGCTAAAGTTGCTCGTGGTTTATCAGCAGGTCGAGTGCAATCGGTAGCAGTGCGTTTGCTTGTTGAGCGAGAGCGTGAAATTAAAGCATTTATTCCAGAAGAGTTTTGGGATGTGCATGCCGATGTAAAAAATAGCGAAGCTGCACTTCGCTTAGAAGTGACTAAACACGCTGATAAGGCTTTTAAGCCTGTAAATGAAGCACAGGCAATGTCTGCCGTTAATGAACTTGAAAAAGCCCAGTACAAGGTCATTAGCGTTGAAGAAAAGCCAAGTAAAAGTAAACCAAGTGCACCATTTATTACCTCAACCATGCAACAGGCAGCAAGTACACGCCTAGGTTATGGTGTTAAGAAGACCATGATGTTGGCACAACGCTTATATGAAGCGGGTCACATTACTTATATGCGTACCGACTCAACAAACCTATCGAAAGATGCTGTTGAAATGTGTCGTGATTACGTGACAGAGCAATTTGGTGAAAAGTATTTACCAAAAGCCCCAATTAGTTATAGCTCTAAAGGCAATGCGCAAGAGGCGCACGAAGCGATTCGTCCTTCAAGCGTTACCGTGCTCTCTGGTCATTTAGACGGCGTTGAAGCGGATGCTAAAAAACTGTATGAACTTATTTGGCGTCAGTTTGTTGCTTGCCAAATGGTACCCGCTGAATATGACCTAACCACATTAACGGTAGGCGCAGGTGATTATCAGTTAAAAGCAAAAGGTCGTGTACTTCGCTTTGATGGTTGGACAAAGGTTCAGCCAGCTGTTCGTAAAAAGAATGAAGAAGACCAGTCGCTGCCTGCGGTTAAAGAGGGTGAAGTACTCACATTAGTGGAGTTAGACCCTAAACAGCACTTTACAAAACCACCTGCACGTTTTAGTGAAGCAAGCTTAGTTAAAGAATTAGAAAAACGTGGTATTGGTCGCCCTTCTACGTATGCATCAATCATTTCAACGATTCAAGACCGTGGTTATGTACGCGTTGAAAATCGCCGTTTCTTCGCTGAAAAAATGGGTGAGATTGTTACAGACCGCTTAGTCGAAAACTTTGAAGATCTGATGAACTTTGATTTTACCGCTAAGATGGAAGGTCGTCTGGATGATATCGCAGAAGGTGAGCGCGTATGGACACAAGTACTCGATAAATTTTATGCAGACTTTTCAACTCAGTTGGAAATTGCTTCAGGTGATGAAGAGCAAGGGGGGATGCGTCAAAACCAAATGGTTGAGACAGATATCGATTGTCCAACTTGCGGCCGTAAAATGGGTATTCGTACCGCCTCAACGGGCGTGTTCTTAGGTTGTACGGGGTATAACTTGCCACCTAAAGAGCGTTGTACAACAACCATGAATTTGGTGCCTGGTGATGAAGCGATTGCTGCCGATGTTGAAGACGTTGAAACAGAATCATTGATGCAAATGAAGCGTTGCCCAATCTGTGAAACGGCAATGGATTCATACTTAATTGACGAAACGCGTAAATTGCATGTGTGTGGTAATAACCCAGCTTGTAAGGGTTATATCGTTGAACAAGGTACCTTTAAAATTAAAGGTTACGACGGCCCAATTATCGAATGTGATAAATGCGGTTCAGATATGCAGTTAAAATCAGGTCGTTTTGGCAAGTACTTCGGCTGTAGTAATGAAGAGTGTAAAAATACACGTAAATTACTTAAAAACGGTGAAGCAGCGCCGCCAAAAGAAGACCCAGTTCATTTACCAGAACTTGAGTGTGAAAAGTCAGAGGCATATTTTGTACTGCGTGATGGTGCGTCAGGTATTTTCTTAGCGGCAAATACCTTCCCTAAATCACGTGAGACACGCGCACCTAAAGTGGAAGAGCTGAAGCGATTTAAAGACCGTATCTCTGAAAAGTTTTATTATCTAGCTGATGCGCCAACACAAGACCCTGATGGTAACCCATCAATTGTTCGTTACAGCCGCAAAAATAAAGAGCAGTATGTAATGAGTGAAGTTGATGGCAAAGCGACAGGTTGGACCGCTCACTATCAAAGTGGCAAGTGGGTAGAAGAGAGTAAAAAGAAAGCGCCAGCTAAGAAAAAAGCCACGGCTAAGAAGTAAATTTACCTTCATATCGAAAGGGATTGCAGTTGCAATCCCTTTTTTTTATGTCCTGCGAATGTCGTTTTTTACCAATCTTTACTTTTAGGCTGTTGTTATTGTGTCATCAACATCAAGACAGGAGATTTAAAATGCAAACACGTTTATCACAACAGCAAGTATATTCACTTAACCCAGGCCTCGTTAAACACTTAACAGGACTGAGCACACTGCCAGAAGGTACAAATATAACCGCGAAGCTTGCTGATTTAGTCAGACTCAGAGTATCGCAAATTAATGGCTGTGGTTTTTGTCAGCATATGCACTCAGCAGAACTCAGAAGCCATGGTGAACGTCAACAGCGACTAGATGTACTGGCAGCGTGGCGAGAAGTACCAGTATTCTCACAAGAAGAAGTAGCTGCACTCGCCTGGGCTGAGTCATTAACAAATATCATTGATAAGCATGTTGAAAATGATGTGTACAATCAAGTGTCAGCTATCTTTAGCGAAAATGATATCGTGGCCCTAACGACGGTTGTGTTAGAGATAAACAGCTGGAATCGCATAGTTAAAGCGTTTCACTTTATCCCTGAATTAACAGAATGAGGAAAGGAATATGAAGTTTACACTTGCCCTTAAGGTCAACGCGTTAGTCAATATCACATCAGCATGTGCGTTTTTCTTCGGCAGTACTTTATTTTTACCCTCATTTATAGAGTACGCCACAGTCGGTGTGGTGTTATTCATGATAGGTTCGTTATTATTTTTATTAAGTGCTGTGGCGGATTTTAATAGCCATTAAAATAAAAAACCGGAGCGCACATCATTGTGTCATTCCGGTTTTTTCTCATTCTTTCAAACGTTTAATTAGATTTGTACGTCTGTAACTTTTTTATAGCCTTCAGCTTCAAGCTCATCGTTTACACATTTTAAAACGTATGGCTTTAATTCTTCGTTGCTGATGTCATCATCTTTCGCCCAGTTTAAACACATTTCAGTGTATTCTTTGATCATTTCAGCAGATGCTTCAGGTGCTTCGTTAGCGATTGCATTTGTTGCAGACACACTTAAAACAGGTGCCAAAATTAGTGCTAGCAATGCTTTTTTCATTTAATTATTCCTAATCAACAAAATTAATTATTACCGGCTAAATTGCACAGTAATGGTGCGCAATGTGTATCTCACTTTGCTTGAGTGAATTTATAAACTAAATCTCTAAAAAAGATAACGAAATTTTTTTATCGTAAAGATAAGCAAAAAATCAGCGTTGTTTTAACCTACAATGCTGGTAAAAGCGTTTTGTTTCCACGTATTATCTCGTTAATTTTAAAGGAAAGAGATTTTAGTTATGTCTGAACAAGTGACTCATTCAAAAGTAAAGAAAGTACCAACTAAACTAGAGCAAATTGTTGAGAGTTTTATTTTTCGTTCGCGTTGGTTATTAGCCCCATTCTTTATTGGCTTATTAGTCGCTGTGGTATTACTGCTGCTAAAGTTCTTTAAATATTTATACAGCATGGCCTTAAATACGTTTACAGCGTCAAACCAAGAGCTTTTGGTTGGTATTTTAACCTTAGTTGATACTGCACTTTTAGCAGGGCTCTTGCTGATCATTATTTTTAGTGGTTACGAAAACTTTGTTTCAAAGTTGAATATAGAAAACCACGAAGATAGACCGGTGTGGATGGGGAAGGTTGGTTTCTCAGGCCTTAAGATGAAATTAATAAGCGCTATTGTCGCAATATCGGCTGTGGAGCTTTTAAAAGTGTTTATTAGCTCAAACAACCATTCAACAGATGAGCTACTCTGGAAGGTGTTAATACATGTCACGTTTGTGGTGTCGGGCGTGTTATTTGCACTAACCGATTACATTAATAGTAAAACCATGAACCACTAATACCAATCCGCTTAATTAAGTAGTCTATTTTGAGGCGATAAAACCTCGTTGATAACAAGGCAAAAATTTAGTTATTTAGTTGTTCTAAATGAGGAATTTTTAACGCAGTTAGCGACAGGTTTAATCCCTCAAAATGATTAAGTATTATTGCGGGTTGGTATAATACCACGATTAGTCATAAAAAAGCCCTGCATTGCAGGGCTTGGTTTTTAACAACTGATGATTAATTCAGGGTTGCATAAAAACAACCGAACCCGGGCAGAGTGACTGTATTATTGTTTAAATCAGCTGTGTGATGAGAAATCTCTGTATGCTGTGAAGACACAGAATCAGAGAGTGTTAGGTCGCTAGTATCAGCACTTAAATTGAAAGCGCAAAGCATTTTAACGTCGCCAAGTGTTCTATAAAAAGCAAGCACTGGCTCTTGCGTGTTCAAAAACTCAATATCGCCTTCAAGCAGTACGTCTTTATCTTTACGCCATGCCATAAACTCACGATACGCATTCAGGATTGAATCTTTATCTTGATCTTGTGCGCTAACAGCAACGGCTTTGTGTGCATCGCCTACAGGTAACCAAGGTTTTACTGTAGAGAAGCCTGCTTGTTCAGGATCCGTTGCATCCCATGGCATTGGTGTACGACAACCGTCACGGCCTTTAAAGTTTGGCCAGAATGTAATGCCGTATGGGTCTTGTAAGTCTTCAAATGCGACTTCAGCTTCACCTAAACCAAGCTCTTCACCTTGGTACATACACACGCTGCCACGTAAAGACGCTAACAGGGCAGTAAGCATTTTACATTGCTGCGGATTGATAGTGTTATCTTTACTCCAGCGGCTAGCAACACGCTCTACGTCGTGGTTACTGAATGCCCAACATGGCCAGCCTTCAGTCATGCGTTGCTCAAGAGTACTTACTGTTGTACGAATATATTCAGCGCTATAGTCGTTAGTCAGTAGCTCGAAGCTATAACCCATGTGAAGTTTGTCACCACCTGATGTGTACTCAGCCATGGTTGCAAGTGAATCTTCAGATGAAATCTCACCTAATGCAACTGTGCCAGGGTACTTGTTTAGTAGGGCACGAATGTCCTGCATAAAACTCAGGTTCTCAGGTTGCGTATTATTGTAGTAGTGATACTGGAACGCATAAGGATTGTCTTCGCTAAAGCCACGGCCTTGACGCTTTTCAGGTGGCTTAGCAGGATTATCACGTAATTGAGCATCGTGATAGCAAAAGTTAATTGCATCTAAACGGAAGCCATCAACGCCTTTTTTAAGCCAAAACTCAACATTGTCTAATACAGCTTTGCGAACTTCAGGATTATGGAAGTTTAAATCTGGCTGCTCAGCAAAGAAGTTATGTAAGTAATATTGACCACGGCGCGGTTCCCATTGCCATGCAGGGCCACCAAAAATAGATAACCAGTTATTTGGTTGTGTACCGTCTGGTTTAGCATCTGCCCACACGTACCAATCGGCTTTGTCGTTGGTTTTGTCTTCACGGCTATCAAGGAACCATTGATGTTGATCTGAGGTATGGCTCAATACCTGATCAATAATGATCTTGATATCACGTTGGTGCGCTTGCGCGATAAGTTCATCAAAATCATCAAGATTACCAAACAATGGGTCGATATCACGATAGTCACTGATGTCATAACCAAAGTCTTTCATTGGTGATTTAAAGAAAGGTGAAACCCAAATAGCATCAACACCTAGGCTTTTTATATAATCAATGCGATCAATGATACCTTTGATATCACCAATGCCATCGCCATTGGTGTCTTGGAAACTGCGCGGATAAACTTGATAAATAACCGCACCTTTATACCACTGCTTTTGAGCCATGTTTTTCTCCATCGTGACACTCAGTGTGTGTAAACTGTTAGGCAACCACTACTGTATATGTTGCCGGAATGTCAAAAGCATACGTGAAGGGTGAGATACTGTAAAAACTCTGCATACGTATGCACGCCAAATTCATCGTTGACCTCAGTAAAATTTATTAGCTTGATTTAAAATTAAACAACACGAATTTAGCATCTTAAAATTTACCAATTAGCAATATAGCCGTCGCATTACAATGCAAAATGCCAGCTTGGTGCATAATATAGCTGGCTTACACCACAATGGTGCAACGCCGTTATTGGTAAGACCAATTATCATTGGTATAGCCTTGTACCTATTGCTGTTGCGTTAAGTCGCCAATATACCGAGATAAATGACTTAGCACCTATCTATGTAGCCAAAATGGGAGCAAAAATATAGCGAAATTGTTTCATTACTATTAATTTACACTGAAAATCTGATAAATCATTTATATTCAATTGCTTAGTTGGTGCTTTTGTAAAGATGTTGTTAATTTTTGTTATGTTCGACTACGCTGAATACGTATGCATAAATTTGTTAAGAAAATAATCAGAGCGTTAATATTCAATTCGACAACAAAATCAGTCAGCGAATAACAGCTATTATGTAAATGAATAACTGCAACACGTTGGCATTACAATTTGGGTAATGGGAAAACATCATGTCTATGTTCAAACCAAGTATATTAACTCTGGCTTTAACAGCCGCAGGTTTAAATAGCTTTGTAGCGTATGCTGCAGAAGAAGACCAAAAAGCAAAAAACGATAACGTTGAAGTTATCGAAGTAAAAGGTTTTCGTGGCAGTGTTGTAGAATCTATTAATACTAAACGCTTCACGCCTGAAGTCGTTGAATCAATCTCAGCAGAAGATATCGGTAAATTACCTGATTCATCAATTGCAGAATCAATCGCACGCCTTCCTGGTTTAACAGCACAACGTCTAGACGGTCGAGCTAGTCGTGTAAGTGTTCGTGGTTTCAGCGAAAACGAAAGTGCAACAACATTCAACGGTCGTGAGCAAGTATCAATCGGCGACAACCGTGGCGTTGAATTTGACCTTTACCCATCAGAAATTATGAGTGGCGTAACGGTATATAAAACACCAAGCGCAGGCATTGATGCTGAAGGTATCGCGGGTGTTATCGACATGCAAACTGTTAAACCTTTAAGTAAAGGTGAACAAGTTATCATGTTCAACGGTCAATACGAGCAAACGGGTTTTGATAAATTAAACCCAGACGGTGACGATAAAGGTTTCCGTGGTACGTTCTCATACATTGATCAATTTGCTGATGACACTATCGGTGTTGCATTTGCTTACAACACAATGAGCTCTCCAAACCAAGAAAAACGTTGGAACTCTTGGGGTTACCCTGAATTTACTGGTGATGACGGTAATACTTATTCAATTTTAGGTGGTGCTAAACCATTCGTTCGTTCATCGACTCTTGAGCGTGATTCAGCAATGCTAGTAATTGAAGCTGCGCCGAATGACCGTCTAAACATGACATTTGATGCTTTATATGTAGATTTCTCTGATGAGAAAATTTTACGTGGTATTGAAGTACCATTTGCTTGGGGCCAAGGTTCAATCGACCCAAGCTCAGCAGTAGTTGATGCTGACTCTGGTTTTATCACAAGCGCAGTAACAGAAGGACAACGTGTTGTTGTTCGTAATGACTACGAAGAACGTAACGCTGAGCTAACTCAGTTTGGTTTCAATGCAAAATATGACATCAGCGATGATTGGTCAGTTGAATTTGATGTAAGCCGCTCTGAAGTTGAACGTCAAATCTGGAGTATCGAAAGCTACTCAGGTACAGGCCGTGGTGATGCAAATGGTGTTGCTGACACAATTGGTTATGAATTTGACGGTGGTAACACAGGCGCGCAATTCAGCCACAACCTTGATTACAGTGATTACGACCTAATTCAACTTGGTGGTCCATTATCATGGGGTGCGAGTGCTGCTCTTAACGATAAATACGGCTTAACAGGTACTGAGTATCAAAACACAGCACAAGATGGCTTTATCAATGCACCAGAAATCAATGATGAACTAAGCACATTGAAACTTGCTGCAAGCAAAGTACTTGATAACGCTTATATCAGCCGTGTGTCATTTGGTATGTCTTACCGTGACCGTGAGAAGAGCAAAGTGTCTGAAGGTTACTTCATGACATTAAAAGATTTCTCATTATCTAACCCGGGTATGTTATCAATCCCTGAGCAATACCGTTTAGGCACAGCGAGCCTTGACTTCATTGGTATGGGCAACATGGTTGCTTACGATACAAACGGTCTAGTAAACGATGGTTATTATAACCTTCTTCAAGAAAGCTTAACTGATTCAAAACACAAGACACAGTCTTGGACTGTACAAGAAGAAGTGACAGCGTTCTTTGCGCAAGCTGATATTAATGCTGAAATTGGTTCAATTCCTGTTACAGGTAACGTTGGTGTTCGTTATGTGAAAACTGAACAGTCTTCACAGGGCTATGCTGCTAACACAGTGGATGGTTTAGTTGTTGTATCTCCAACAGATGTAAGCCATGACTACAGCCATTTCTTACCAAGCATCAACTTATCGTTTGCAATTGATGAAGAGCAAACTGTTCGTTTTGGTGCAGCGAAAACGATTTCTCGTGCTCGCTTAGACGAAATGAACGCGTCAGTTAATGCGTCTTACAACCAGCAACCAGATAACAATGGTAACTACTGGAGTGTATCAGGCGGTAACCCAGAACTTGAGCCTAAAGAAGCAACAGGTTTTGATTTAAGCTATGAAAACTACTTCCATGAAGAAGGTTACTTTGCAGCTGCTGTATTCTATAAAGATATCACTCAGTGGATTTTCGATGGTTCTTACGAAATCGACATGAGCGGCGTAGCTGACCCATCGACTGGTGAGATCCCTGCAACTTCAACAGGTACGGGTTCTGGTAAAGTAAATGGTGGCTCTGGTGACCTATGGGGTTATGAGCTTTCATTAACACTACCATTCACTATGTTTAGTGAATCACTTGATGGTTTTGGTTTAATTGCAAGCCACACTGCTGTTGAGCAAGATATTACTGACCAAAATGGTAACGATTATGAGCTTCCTGGTCTATCTGACCAAATCGATAGCTTAACAGTTTACTTTGAGCGTAACGGTTTCCAAGCACGTACAAGCATGCGTAAACGTAGCGACTTTAAAGGTGACGTATACGGTCTAGGTTTTGCGACTACACAAGTTGACATTAAAGGCGAAACAATTTGGGATGCTCAAATTGGTTATGACTTTAGCGAAGGCGGTGTAGAAAGCCTTGACGGTTTATCTGTAACTTTCCAAGTACAGAACATCACAGAAGAGCCGTTCACTTCACTACAAGGTGATAACTCACTTCAAGTACGTGATTACCAAGACTACGGTCGTACATTCCTGTTAGGCTTCAGCTACAAGCTGTAATTAGCTAAAACAGCGATAGAAAATTGCCCTTGTGATTTGTTTTACAAGGGCTTTTTTATATCAGTGAGCTACACTCAATGAATTAAATTTAGTGTTAGGTGTACTATGGAATCAAAAAAAATAACCAAGGTAGTGATTGCCGGTGGTGGCACAGCAGGGTGGATAACCGCTGCGTTACTTAATAAAGTGCTGGGTAAAGTGATTGAGATCACCTTGGTTGAGTCAGCAGAAATTGGCACTGTTGGTGTAGGTGAAGCGAGCATTCCACCTATTTTGCATCTAAATGGTGCGCTTGGCATTTCTGAAAAAGAATTTATTAAGGCTACTGGTGCAACGATTAAACTCGGTATCGAGTTTGAGAATTGGCGCAGCCAAGGCCACCGCTACATGCATGCCTTTGGTGAGATAGGTAAAGATTTTCCGTTTTGTGAATTTTACCATTTTTGGTTAAAAGCACATCAAGCTAACAATGCACCTGACTTTTGGGATTTTTCACTTAACTATCAAGCTGCCAAAGCACATAAGTTTGCCCACCTTAAACACATTCCTAACACCCAGTTAGCGGGCTTACATTATGCTTACCATTTTGATGCCACTCGATATGGCGAATTCTTAAAAGGATTAGCGCAATCACGGGGAGTAAATCGCATTGAAGGCAAAATTGAATCGGTTAATCAATGTCATCAGAGCGGGCATATTCGCTCTTTGCTGCTTACAAATGGCGAGCATATTGATGGCGACTTATTTATTGATTGCACCGGTTTACGTGCTTTATTGATAGAACAAACTCTTAATACTGGCTTTGAAGATTGGTCACATTGGTTACCATGTGATAGTGCGATTGCGGTGCAAAGTGAATCAGCTGCTGATGCAATTCCTTATACACGTTCAATTGCAAGAGACTCAGGCTGGCAGTGGCAAATACCATTACAGCATCGTGTAGGAAACGGCATTGTATATTCTTCTCGTTTCTTATCAGATGAAGCGGCAAAGCAACAGCTCTTAGAAAACCTACCTGCTAAACCACTGACAGAGCCCCGCGTTATTAAGTTTAAAACAGGTCGTCGCTTAAAACAGTGGCATAAAAATGTAGTATCAGTTGGCTTATCGAGCGGATTTTTAGAGCCATTAGAATCGACCAGTATTCATTTAATTCAAAGTGCAGCTATTCGTTTAATTAAGTTTTTTCCTCATCAAGGTATTAAACAAAGCCTTGTGGATGAATTTAATCAACAAAGTAAAACAGAATTTGAGCGAATTCGTGACTTTATTATTCTTCATTACAAGATTACTGAGCGTGATGACAGTGCGTTTTGGCGTTTTTGTAAAGGCATGGATATTCCAAGCAGTCTTAAAAAGAAAATTGAGCTATTTAAAACCAGTGGCAAACTCATTAGAGAAGACGATGAGCTATTCGCCGAAGTTGCGTGGCAGCAAGTGATGATAGGCCAAGGGCTAATTGCAGAGGATTACCATCCATTAACTGATGCGTTATCAGATGAGCAATTAAATGAGTTATTTAGCAATTTAAAAACCTTGATTAACAGCACTGTCGAGCAGCTGCCGAGCCATAGTCAATTCTTAGAAAAAGTACAAAATTAATTATGAAAAAAACACAATCATTTTTAGCGCTAACGACCGCATTTACACTTTTTAACTCAACAGCAAGTTTTGCTATTACTGCGTCACCAGAAAACTGGTGGGTAGGGATGCAAAATGACTCATTACAAGTCATGCTTTACGATAACAATATTGCTAACAAAACGTGGCAAATGATGCCCTATAAAGGTGTTGAGTTTAAAGGGGTGACAACAACGAGTAATCCTAACTACGCATTTTTAGATTTAAATATCAGTGACAATGCAAAGGCGGGAACACTGACTTTTAAAGCTAAAGATGGCACAGAATTTACTTACCCATTAAATACCCGTGATAAGCAAAGTGCCAATCGTCATGGATTTACAAATAAAGATACGCTTTATTTAATCAATCCTGATCGCTTTGTAAATGGTGACCCAAACAATGACACCGTTGCTGGTATGAAGGAGGCTGCAAACCCAAGTTTTAAAGGAGGTCGACATGGTGGTGATATTCAAGGTGTTATCAATAGCCTAGATTATCTTGAGGACTTAGGTGTGACGCAACTTTGGTTAACACCTGTACTTGAAAATGATATGCCAAACTATTCATATCATGGCTACGCTATTACTGACTTTTACAAAGTTGATCCGCGCATGGGTAGCAATGCGCTTTATAAAACCTTATCTGCAGAAGCGAAAGAGCATGGTATCGGCTTAGTGATGGACATGGTACTTAATCACTTTGGTTCATCACATCAGTGGATGAGTGACATGCCAACAGCTGATTGGGTTAACTTTGATGGCAAGTTTGAAAACGGTAAAAATGCCACTAGTCACGCCAGACAAACAATCCAAGACCCTCACGCAAGCCAATACGACAAACGTCAATTTAACGATGGTTGGTTTGTTGAGTCGATGCCTGATTTAAATCAGCGCCAGCCGTTACTATCAACGTATTTGATTCAAAATGCCATTTGGTGGATTGAATACGCCAACTTAAGCGGCATTCGTGTTGATACCTATTCATACTCAGATAAAGCATTTTTAGCCGATTGGACTAAAGCGATTATGACCGAGTATCCAAACTTTAATATTGTCGGTGAAGAGTGGACAACTAACCCAGCAATTGCTTCTTATTGGCAGCGCGGTAAAGTCAATCAAGATGGTTATACCTCTGATTTACCAAGTGTGATGGACTTTTCATTACAAGAGGCATTAATCCAAGCAATTAACGAAGAAGAAAGCTGGAATACTGGGTGGGTAAAAGTATATCAATCGCTGGCGAATGACTTTTTATATGCTGATACAGATAACATTTTAGTGTTTGCAGATAACCATGACATGAGCCGTGTTTACACTGAGCTGGGTCAAGACCTCGCAAAAACTAAATTAGCCATGACGCTGCTGTTAACAACTCGCGGTATTCCACAAATTTATTACGGCACTGAGCTGCTGCTCGATAACACACCTAGTAATGATCACGGTGATATTCGTATTGACTTCCCAGGTGGGTTTAAAGGTCAAAAAGCAAATGCCTTCACAGGTGAGGGGCTTTCAGCTGATCAGCAAGAGATGTTAGCTAGCATGAAAAAACTGCTTAAGCTGCGCCAAGAAAAACCAGCGTTAAGCGAAGGTCGTTTAATGCATTTTTCACCAAAGCAAGGTGTTTACAGCTATGTGAGAGAGCACAATGGCCAAACTGTATTGGTTGTTCTTAACAAAAACCAACAAGCCATTGATTGGGATTTAAGCTACATGCAAGAAGTGCTGAAAGGCAATAATAAAGGACGTGATTTAATCAGCGAAAAACGCGTTGATCTTGCATCGCCAATCCGCTTAAAAGCTATGCAAGCACGCTTAATCGAGCTTGAATAATTGCAACTAATAGGCTGAATACGTATGCATTTACTGTCCGTATGCAGCCCTTAACATTAGTATGAACTGATATTTACAGAAAAATGAAGTAATGATGACAACATACAAACTAACTGCGTTAGTAGTGGCTTCGGTTTTAGGTTTAACTGCCTGTGGTAACGATGCGCCAGTACAGCAGAACACGCAACAGCAGCAATCAGAATCTAACCAAGCAGCTATCTCTAAGCCTGTGGTATACCAAGTATTCACTCGATTATTTGGTAACACTAACACCACTAATAAACCGTGGGGCACATTAGAAGAAAATGGGGTAGGTAAATTCGCTGATTTTAATGATGCTGCACTACAAGGCATTAAAGAGCTAGGTACAACACATGTTTGGTACACTGGTGTACCGCGTCATGCTTTAGTAACTGACTATACTGAATACGGTTTGTCTCAAGATGACCCTGATGTTGTCAAAGGCCGTGCAGGCTCACCTTATGCTGTGAAGGATTATTACGATGTTAATCCTGATTTAGCAATTAACCCTGAGCGCCGCTTAGAGGAGTTTGTAGAGCTAATCAATCGTACTCATGAGCACGGTATGAAAGTTGTTATTGATATTGTGCCAAACCACGTAGCGCGTAACTATGAGTCGGTCGCCAAGCCTGAAGGCGTAAAGGATTTTGGTGCTGATGATGACACGACGAAAACCTATGCTCGCGATAATAACTTTTACTATGTAACAGGGCAGTCATTTCAAGTCCCTACCAGCGATAACTACCAAGTGCTAGGTGGTAACCCGCACCCTCTTGCTGATAATCAGTTTGCCGAAACCCCAGCAAAGTGGACGGGTAATGGGGCACGTGCCGCTAAACCTGACATCAATGATTGGTACGAAACCGTTAAAATTAATTATGGTGTGAAACCAGATGGCAGCTACGATTTCCCGACGCTACCCGCTGATTACGCAGATAAAGATTACCGCGCGCATTATGCCTTTTGGCAAGATAAAGAGCTGCCAAATAGCTGGTATAAATTCCGTGATATCGCGCTTTATTGGTTAGATAAAGGTGTCGATGGTTTCCGTTATGACATGGCAGAAATGGTGCCTGTTGAGTTTTGGAGCTTTTTGAACTCATCAATCAAGATGCAAAAAAGCGATGCCTTTATTTTGGCTGAGGTATATAACCCAACGCTTTATCGCCCTTATATCCAGCAAGGTAAGATGGATTACCTTTACGACAAAGTCGGTTTTTACGACACGGTTAAAGCTGTGATGCAAGGCAAGCAATCAGCGGATACTATTTTCGATATCCAAAGCCAAGTGGCGGATATTGAAGAGCATATGCTGCACTTTTTAGAAAACCATGATGAGCAACGTATTGCTAGCCCAGATTTCGCTGGTAGTAGTGAAAAAGGTAAGCCAGCGATGGTGGTATCTACATTGATGTCGCGCTCGCCAACCTTACTTTATTTTGGTCAAGCTGTCGGTGAAGATGGCTCTGAGGACGGTGGTTTTGGCGACCCAACGCGTACCAGCATTTTCGATTATATGGGTGTACCTGCGCATCAAGCATGGATGAATAATGGTAAATTCGATGGCGGTGCGCTTTCAAAGCAGCAAGCTGATCTTCGCGCTTACTACACCAAGTTAATGTCGTTAAACACACTTCCTGCCATTGTTGGCGGTGATATGCAAGCGGTTGAATTGACAGGCTCAGAACAAGTCATTGCTTTTACGCGCAAGCTAGGTCAACAACTAGTGCTTGTAGTAAGTAACTTTTCAGAAAACCCACAAAATATTGAGCTAACACTTAAGCAAGCGTTATTACCTAAGCTTAACCACAGTGGTTTAACGTTAACTGATAACCTCGAAAATCATGCTGACATTGTGATTTCTGAGGCTTCAACAAAGGCGCCAATTCAATTACAACTGAACGGCTTAAGCAGTGCAGTATTTACCTTAAAGGCTGACTATGAATAATAACAAACCAACGCTAAGCTTTTGGCAAATATGGAATATGTGTTTTGGATTCCTTGGAATCCAATTTGGCTTTGCATTACAGAACGGTAATGTAAGCCGTATTTTTCAAACCTTAGGTGCCAATGTTGATGATATTCCAATTCTTTGGGTTGCAGCACCATTAACAGGCCTTATTGTTCAGCCGATCATTGGTTATTGGAGTGATAAAACATGGAATAAGTTAGGTCGTCGTCGTCCGTTCTTTTTCTATGGGGCTATTTTAACAACGTTATCGTTATTTATTATGCCTAACTCACCAAGCCTGTGGATTGCGGCGGGTATGTTATGGATCATGGATGCGTCAATTAACGTAACTATGGAGCCATTCCGTGCTCTTGTCAGTGATAACTTACCGAAAAAGCAACGTGCAACTGGTTATGCAATGCAAAGCTTCTTCATTGGTGTTGGTGCGGTTGTCGCCTCTGCATTACCTTGGATGATGACTAACTGGTTCGATATTGCTAATACTGCACCTGCAGGGCAAATTCCAGATTCTGTAAAATTCTCGTTTTACTTTGGCGCAGTAGTATTAATTATTGCTGTGTTTTGGACTGTCTTTACTACTAAAGAATATTCACCAGAAGAACTTGAAAGCTTTCATAAACAAGAGCAAAGCGATGACTCGGGCGATGTTCAAAGTGATGTAAACTTTAACAAAGGCGCTGCAATCTTTACGGTTCTTGGCCTTGTGGTACTTGGTATTGTTACGGGTCTATCGCTTGAAAAAGAGCTTTATTTACTTGCTGGTGGTTTGATTAGCTTTGGTGTTATTCAATTTATTGCTGGTGCTTTAAAGGCTAAAAACGCAACCAGTGGTGGCTTTTATCAAGTTGTGAATGATGTATTCACTATGCCAGAAACGATGAAACAATTGGCTTGGGTACAATTTTTTAGCTGGTTCTCATTATTTGCAATGTGGATTTACACCACTTCGGCAGTAACCAGTTTCCACTACGGCAGCACTGACACAAGCTCTCTTGCTTACAATAACGGTGCGGATTGGGTTGGTGTGTTATTTGCCGCTTACAATGGTTTTGCTGCCATTGCTGCAATGTGTATTCCGGTTATCGTTAAAAAGGTGGGACTAAAAATGGCCCACGCTATCAACCTAGTGCTAGGTGCATTGGGTTTGGTCAGCTTCATTATTATCAAAGATCCAAGTTTACTGATCTGGCCAATGATTGGGGTTGGTTTTGCTTGGGCGTCAATTCTATCTTTACCATACGCAATGTTAAGTACCTCAGTACCAAGTAAAAAAATGGGTGTGTATATGGGGATTTTTAACTTCTTTATTGTTATTCCGCAGCTTTTAGCGGCAAGCGTATTAGGCCTAATTTTACGTCACTTTTTTGATAATCAACCGATTTATGCGTTAGTGCTAGGTGCAGTGTCATTCGTACTAGCAGCGGTCGCTGTACTGCGCGTTAAGCAACAATAATAAGGACACACCATGAAAAAATTTAATCTCATTACAGCAAGCTTGTTAGCGTTAGGTTTAACAGCTTGTAGTTCAGAACAAACAGTTAATACAGCAGTTGAGCAGGTGTCTGCACCTGGAGCACCGGGTGTTGAGCCTTTTTGGGCATACTCTGGCAAAACGGGGATTGGTACCTCTTACGAGCAATACCAAGACGGCCACTATAGCGACGCAGCTGCTACCGGCAAAGTATCAAAAGTTTGGTTTTCAATCGCGAAAGGCATGATCACCGAAACCATGTTTGGTTTAATTCACCAAGCACAAATCAAAGATATGCAATTTGTTGTAGTTGGTAAAGACTTTACCGTTACAGAGAACGATGATCTTGATGTAAGCATTGATTATTTATACAAAGACGACGCAGGTCGCCCATTATCGCTTGCTTACAAAGTCGTAAGTAAAGATAAGCAAGGTCGTTTCACCTTAGAAAAACATATCTTTACAGATCCAAACGGCCAAACTTTGTTTGTTCGTAGCGTATTTAATACCGACCTTGAAGGTGTGAAAGCCTACGTTAATGTGAATCCTTACATCGATAACAATGGTTTAGACGATTTCGCAAAAGTGACTGATAAGGGCCTAGTTGCTTGGCAAGATGATAACTTTTTATCTTTACAAGCCGCTCAACCATTTAAGCAAGCAAGCGTTGGCTTTACAGGTGTGAGTGATGGCTTAAAAGAGTTAAAAGCATCGCAATCACTATCAACGACTTACCAAAATACCGGTGATAAGCCGGGCAATGTAAGCTTACTTGCAGAGCTTGGCGAAGTATCAAAAAACACTACTTTTGATTTAGCGTTAAGTTTTGGTAACTCTGAAGCTGCAAGCTTAAAAGAAGGTCAAGCAAGTTTAAATCAAGGTTACCAAAAAGTGCTTGCAGCATATAACGGTGAGGGTACTGCAATTGGTTGGCAAGACTACTTAGCAAGCCTTGAACCTTTGAGCACATTAACTAACAGCACCGCAGATAATGGTAAGTTGCTTTATACCAGCGCCATGGTGTTAAAAGCGCAAGAAGATAAAACGCATGCCGGTGCTTTAATTGCGTCACTGTCTAACCCTTGGGGTGAAACAGTATCAGCTAAAACAGGTTCTACCGGTTATAAAGCGGTTTGGGTACGTGATTTCTATCAAGTTGCGATGGCATTTATGGCCATGGGTGATACACGTACCGCAAAAACGGCGTTTGAATATCTAGAAAAAGTACAAGTAACAGATAACACGCCAGGCAATGGTGGTGATACGGGTTGGTTCTTACAAAAGACGCACGTTGATGGTGAGCTTGAGTGGGTAGGTGTTCAGCTTGACCAAACAGCAATGCCAATTATGTTAGCGTGGAAACTACATCAAGCTGGCGTACTTAGCGATCAAGAGCTGACAGATTGGTATGGCAAAATGTTAAAACCAGCTGCTGATTTCTTAGTTGATGGTGGTCTTGCGAAAATTCTTTGGAATGACACGCAAATCACACCGCCAGCAACGCAACAAGAGCGCTGGGAAGAACAAAATGGTTTTTCTCCATCAACAACTGCTGCGGTTGTTGCAGGCCTAGTGACGGCTGCTGATATTGCTAAAAAAGCAGGTGACACTAAAAATGCAGAGCGTTACCTAGCAACGGCTAAAACCTACAACAGTGAAATTGAAAGCACAATGTTTACGACTCAAGGTAACCTAAAGTCTGAAAACAGCGATGGTGAATATTTCATTCGTATCGGTCAAGACAAAGATCCAAACTCATCAACCACACTTAATGCTAATAATGGCCGTGAAGGTTTTGACAAAAAGCAGATCCTTGATGGTGGTTTCTTAGAGCTTGTACGTTATGGTGTACGTGATGCACTTGCGCCAAGCATTGTAAAAACATTACCAGAGTATGATGATGAAACCTTAGTTGATAACCTACAAGTACGCTACACCTTTAATTTTGCTGATGGCTCGGGCTCGTACCCAGGCTACCGCCGCTATGGTAACGATGGTTACGGTGAAGACCAAATGACAGGTAACAACTACGCTGAAGGTGGTAACAACACCCCGGGTCAACGTGGTCGTGTATGGCCGTTTTTCACAGGTGAGCGTGGTCACTATGAAATCGCTGCTGCAAACGCAACCAACAGCCTAGATGCGATGAAGCAACAAGCGATTAAAGACACCTATGTAAAAGGTATGGAAGCATTTGCCAATGAAGGCATGATGTTACCTGAACAAGTTTGGGATGGCGTAGGTAACAATAAAGCAGGCTATCAATTAGGTGAGGGGACAAATTCAGCCACACCACTTGCTTGGACTCACGCTGAATATATCAAGTTACTCCGTTCAGTGAGCGATAAACATGTGTGGGATCATTACCCAGTTGTTGAAGACGCATTGAAGTAAAAACGTAATTAACATGCCCAATATTTATTGGGCATGTTGCTTTTGGAGCAAGGGAAAATGATGTTAAAAAAACTAGCCTTATGTGCTTTACTCGCAATGAGTACGCAAAGTAAAGCGGATGACTATTTGCTTTACTTTATGGGCGGCCAATCAAATATGGAAGGATTTGGCTTTAATAAAGACCTACCAGCGCAGTATAAAAAACCAGTTGAAAATACGTTACTCTTTTTTGGTAACCCGGTTGCTGATGATGCATTAAATGGTGGCAAAGGTGTTTGGACTAATTTAATGCCGGGCTTTGGTACAGGCGCAAGATCGACAGATCATGCAATTATTTTATCTGATAGATTTGGCCCTGAATTGAGTTTTGGTAAACGTTTATCTGAGCTCACGGGTAAAAAAATAGCCATTATTAAATATGCGCGTGGTGGCTCATCTATTGCGCTTGGGGCATCTGGCTTTGGTACGTGGGGGCAGAACTATGCTGACAACTCCAAGATCAACCAATGGGATAACTTTCAAACTACAGTAAGATCTGCGTTAGCTAATAATGATATAGACGGTGATGGTGAAGCAGATACTTTAGTCCCAGCAGGGATCATTTGGATGCAGGGTGAGGCCGATGCCTATCATGAGCAAGCATCTAAGGTTTATTTAGCTAATTTAACAAGCCTAATGAATGATATGAAAATGACATTTGGCAATAAAAAGTTACCAATCATTCTTGGCAGAATCGAAGACTCTGGTAAAACACCAGAAACACGCATGATGCCATATATAGAGAGTGTATGGGATGCTCAAAAAAAGTTTGTTAAATCAAATGCTAATGCTCATTTAATCGCCTTTGATGAACCTGTCGAATTCATTGAAGATAAATGGCACTATAAAAGTAATTACTATATAAAACTAGGTAACCTTTTTGCAGAAAAAGCAGCCGAAACATTAGCAAAGTAAGCTTCTTTTAAATAACTACTTAAATAATTAAGCCGCCGAACTAATCTAGGCGGTTTTTTTGTTTTGCACTTTTTTACAATTTAATTGTGATTTCCCTATATAGGTACGTTAAGATTGCTTATCTTTAGTTCAGTTAACAAAAGCCATTATTATTTGGCGGAGTTAGAAGCCGATCAATCAATGCAGGGAAGGTACAAATATGTATAGGGTTTTATCTACTTTATTGAGTGTTAGCTTATTGTGTTCTTGTGCAATAAATACAAACGTGGGTGAATATGTGCTTGGTGATGTTGAAACTTCAGTACGAGGTCACAATGTTGAAGTATTTACAGATCGCCAATTAGTGAGCTATAGAGCAACATTTCTTGGCCAGGTTTCGAGCTATTATTGCCAATTAGAAAGTGATATGCATTTACCACAAGCGGGTCCGTTTGATGATATTGATGGCTCTAGAAATCAACTCCAAGATACTCTTAAAAGTAAAGTACAGCAAAGGGGTGGCAACGCGATTGTATATGGACAGTGTTATATCAGTGCTCATGCAGATACTGATTGCCAAAAAGCGCTGAGTTGTGAAGGGTTTGCGTACCAAGTTGAGTATTAAGTCGTTACTTAAGGTCTTGAGCGTGGCTAATTATCCTAACGTTATCCTAGGTTTGATGTTATTTTTTCATGTTTCTATTACCAGTAGTGCTGAACTTAAACCCTTCACTACAGATGGTTGCAGCTCTTTTCCTGATGGCACCTTAGAACATAAAAACTTATGGTTGGCTTGCTGTACAGCTCATGACCTTGCATATTGGCAAGGCGGTACTTTCAAGCAGCGAGAGCAAGCTGACGTTGATTTAAAAAAGTGTGTTGCAAAAGTAGGTGAGCAAGAAATTGCGCTTTTGATGCTTGCTGGGGTCAGAGTGGGTGGCACACCTTTTTTACCTACCAGCTTTCGTTGGGGTTATGGCTGGCCATACCCCAAGTTTTATGGCGAACTAACAGAGCAAGAGCGTTTACAAGTCGAAAGCCGTTTAGCTGAGCTTAAGACTGAGCAAATTAAATAACCTATCGTTTATCTAATTTCTTTACAGTTTTTTGATGCATCGTTGATAGCAGTAGCTTCAGCACTTTTGGCAAAACGTGATGACATATATAGCCCTAATTGGTGGTCTGGCATTTTAATACGCGTAACGCCATTAAAGTGGTGAGGCTCGATATCTTTTGCAATTACAGTCGGTAGGGCTGTGATACCAGCTCTATTCTTAGCTACGAAATCAACGGCTTGTTGCCATGTACTGACTTGATGCTCATGGCTTAGCGATTCATTTTTATCAATGCCTAAATATTTAAGCATTAAGGTACGTGCCCCAGTACCGCGTTTATACACGATACCGTTCAAGTTAGCCTGCCTGCGTAAATTCTCGATACTCAAATCTGGGTCTGCGCTTTGGCTTATCAGTTCATATCCAACTTGATAAATTGTTGCTGAGCGAACCGCAAATAGATCTCTCTGTGGTAATAATAAAAGTGGCATGGCTATATCTACTTCATTGTTTTGCAACATTTTGATAAGCCGTGCTTGCGGTACAGTGATAACATCGTAATCGGTATCTAGGTGATTGATCACACAGCTATAAGCCGATTTTAATTCACCGTGAAAGTCTTTACGTGAGTACTTTAATGATTCGCCATTTTCGCTCGATACACCAATTGTTATTTTTGCAAAACAAGGGTGAGAGCAAAACAGGACAAGTAGAATAAGATGGGCAGTAATAAAGCCTTTTAAGTCCATTTAAAAAAATCGATAGGGTGAAACTTGAGCGAAATTTATCAGTTTAAACAGAACTGGACAAGGTAGGGTTGCTTACAGTGCAATTACATTAAAATGTAAGTGTTTTATTGAGATATTAATTAATTCCCTTATTAAACAAAGGGGTGGAGCTGTAAGTTGGTTGCTTACAGCTCGATTTACCTGATTATAGCCCAGCTTTTTTAGCGCGAGCAGTGTGTAGCTTTTTGTAGCTTTCGATTAAACGAAGGTGTCTATCTAAGCCCTCAAGCTTCATGCTGGTTTCTGTTAAACCATAGAACATTACATCGCCGTTGATTGAGCCAACAACTGCATCCATCGTTTCTTGACCAAACATACGGGTGAAGCTATGAATGTAATCTTCAATCTCAAGGTCATCGCTAAGTGCGACTTCCAACGTTGCGTGCATTGCTTGGTAGAATAGGCCGCGCTCAACAATGGTATTGTCGTTATACTGTAAGAATGCTTCAACAAGCTCCATTGCAGCTTCTAAATCACCAAGTGCTAGGTAAATAAGTAGCTTCAGCTCAAGAATCGTTAACTGACCCCATACAGTGTTTTCATCAAATTCAATGCCGATTAAGGTGATGATATCAATGTAGTTATCAAGTTCACTTTGTTCAAGACGTTCAACGAGATCAGCAAGTTGATCTTCTGATAAACGATGCAGGTTTAAGATATCTTCGCGGAAGTTAAGTGCTTTATTGGTATTGTCCCAGATTAAGTCTTCTACTGGATACACTTCTGAGTAATCAGGCACTAAAATGCGACATGCAGTACCAAGGTCTGAGAATTCAGCAATGTAGGCTTCTTTACCTAAGCTTTCTAATATACCGAATAAGCTCGCCGTTTCTTCCTCATTGCTACCAGAAAAATCCCACTCAACAAAATCATAATCGTGCTTAGCGCTGAAGAAACGCCATGAAATCACGCCAGTTGAATCAATAAAGTGCTCTACAAAGTTTTCCGGCTCAGACACAGCCATGCTATTGAACGTTGGCTTAGGCACATCGTTTAAGCCTTCAAAGCTTCTACCTTGTAATAGCTCAGTTAAGCTGCGCTCTAACGCCACTTCAAAGCTTGGGTGCGCACCAAAAGAGGCAAATACACCGCCAGTTTTAGGGTTCATGAGTGTTACGCACATGACAGGGAACTGGCCGCCTAGTGAGGCATCTTTTACAACAACTGGAAAGCCTTGTTCTTCAAGACCCTTAATACCCGCAACAATCCCTGGGTATTTGTTTAAAACGTCCTCTGGTACGTCTGGTAAAACAATTTCTTGCTCAATGATCTGGCGCTTAACAGCACGTTCAAAAATTTCAGATAAACATTGTACTTTTGCTTCGGCAAAGTTGTTACCTGCGCTCATACCATTACTTAAGAATAAGTTTTCGATTAGGTTTGATGGGAAGTAAACAGTTTCACCGTCAGAGTGGCGTACATAAGGAATAGAACAGATGCCACGTTCTTTATTGCCAGAGTTGGTATCAATTAGGTGTGAGCCACATAGCTCACCATCTGGATTATAAATTTCACGGGTATAGTCATCTAAAATGCCCTCTGGTAGAGAGTCATCCTCAGTCAGAGCAAACCACTTTTCATTTGGGTAATGAACAAACTCACTATTAGCAATGTCTTCACCTAAGAACTGGTCGTTATAGAAGAAGTTACAGTTTAAGCGCTCAATAAATTCGCCTAAAGCTGAGCATAGCGCGCTTTCTTTCGTTGCACCTTTACCATTAGTAAAACACATAGGCGAAGCTGCATCACGAATATGAAGTGACCATACATTTGGCACAATATTACGCCAAGAAGAAATCTCGATTTTCATCCCTAACTCTTCAAGGATGGCAGTCATATTTGCGATGGTTTCTTCAAGTGGTAAATCTTTACCTAAAATAAACGTGTTGCTGTCATCACCTGGTTTTGCCATCAGCATTGCTTGCGCATCAGCTTCGATGCTTTCAACAGTATCGATTTTAAATTCAGGGCCAGTTTGAATAACACGTTTAACTGTACAGCGCTCAACAGAGCGTAAAATACCCGTGCGATCTTTCTCAGAAAGGCTTTCTGGTAACTCAACCTGAATTTGGAAAATTTGGTTATAGCGGTCTTCTGGGTCAACGATATTGTTTTGCGCAACACGAATACCGTCAGTCGGGATATCACGTGAATTACAATACACTTTAATAAAGTAAGCCGCACACAATGCAGAAGATGCTAAGAAGTAATCGAATGGACTTGGTGCAGTGCCATCACCCTTATAGCGAATAGGTTGGTCTGCAATGACAGAGAAATCATCAAACTTGGCTTCAAGTCTGAGGTTGTCGAGAAAATTAACTTTAATTTCCATTAAAAAATTCCACCTTTGTGCGCGTTGCCATCTAAAGCGTTATGCCAGATAAGCATTTTCATCATAATAGGTGTAATTATCTGCTTTTTCGAAGTAATAGTCTTGGGTAAATCGAAAAAAAACTAATTTTAATGCAATCAGTGTCTGGTTGAGTAGGAAGTAGGCGATAACAAGGCTGTTATCGCCACAAAATTAAACACTCGAACCGCGAATAATTAATCGCGGTGGTAAAAGGGTATTCTCTACATCTTCACCACGAATAAGCTTGAGCAGGTTATCGACCAACATTTGCCCGGCAAGAGTGGTGTCTTGTTGAACAGTGGTGAGTGGTGGGTTTACAAAGCTGGCAACAGCAATGTTATCAAAGCCAACAACATGCACATCATCAGGGACCTTTATTTTTGCTTCTTTCAATGCGCGAATAGCACCAATAGCAATAAGGTCACTGGCGGCAAATAATGAGTTAAAGCGAATGTTATTTGCTATGAGAGAGCGAGTCGCGTGATAGCCAGATTCTTCTGTCGAAATGGCATTCGCCATTTTACGTTCGTTAAGTTTGATGCCTTTTGCTAAAAATGCATCTTTAAAGCCTTGGTAGCGGGCAAAAAACTCCGGGCTATGATCAGAAGCATCGCCGATAAATGCACAATCAGTTCTACCGGTTGCAAGTAAATGTTCTGCTGCTAATTTACCACCGCCGTAGTTATCGCAGCTCACCGTCAAATCTGGGCGGTTATCAACACTTGCACCCCAGCAGACAAATTTCGTGTGTTGATCAATTAAGGTTTTAAATTTAGGTTGATAATCGAGGTAATCACCATAACCAAGCAGAATTAAGCCATCTGCACGGTGGCTGTCTTCGTAATCGGCTTGCCAATCAGAGCTACTCGACTGAAACGACACCAGTAAGTCGTAGCCTTCTTTCGCACAGGCTCTAGTAATACTGCCAAGCATTGCCAAAAAGAAAGGGTTTATTTGTGATTCATCCGAAGTGGGATCTTCAAATAACAACAGGGCGAGGGTGCTACTTTGCTGTGTTCTTAAGTTACTAGCATTTTTATCAACTTTATAGTTGAGCTGCTTTGCTACCTCATGAACACGTCGACGCGTTTCTTCGTTGACCAAAGGACTATTTCGCAGCGCGCGAGACACGGTTGACTGCGACACACCCGCATAATGTGCAATGTCAAAAGATGTCGCCTTACCTTTCATATGGTTACCAAATAACAGAAGTAGTATTTGCCATTTTCGGCTATTTATTATTTTTTTCAAGCTATTTGTGACAAGCGGCGTGTGTGTGGCTGTTCTGTACACAGCTAGGCATTTTTTATGCGTATATAAATGCTTTTTCGATACTTAATACGCAGGTTTTTCCAATAAATACGTATGCATGCACAAATAATGAAAATTTTTATTGATCCCAATCTGACACCGGTGTCATAATGTCACTGTTTTATCATTTTGTTGTCAAAACGTATTTGGCTGCCCATTCATTTGGGCAGCATTTTTTTAATACAAAAGATAGCTTCTTTGAGGTAATGACCCAAAGTTTAGCAGACACAGTGGCTTTGCCATTGAAAACTAGAAAAATAAGCGGCAACTAGCTTAGACAAATAGAGAAAACATCATGAACACACAGACAACCACAGAATTTGCTCCTATTCTTGTTGCCGATATCGGCGGCACTAACGCTCGTTTCGCTTTAATCACTGACTTTAATGCACAAACTAACCAGTTTGTTATCGAGCACAATTTAACATTCCCAAGTGCTGATTTTGGCTCATTAGAAAGTGCAATTAACCAGTACTTCAGCCAAATTTCATCTCCAAAGCCAAGCCGTGCATGTTTAGCAGTAGCAGGCCCAATTAAAGCAGGCCAAGTTCACTTAACGAACCTTGGCTGGCACTTTAATGTTGCGGATTTAAAAGCAGAATTCTCATTCGAGCAACTTGAAGTCATCAACGACTTTGCAGCATTTGCCTATGCGGCGCCTTATTTAGATGATACGCAAAATATGGCTGTTAAAGCAGGTCAGGCTGATGAAAATGCGAACATTGCGGTTATGGGACCAGGCACTGGTTTTGGTGCTGCGTGTTTAGTTCGCACATCACAAGGCAGCGCTGTTCTTAGCTGTGAAGCAGGGCATATTTCTCTTGCGGCAGTGACAGAATTAGACCGCTTGTTAATCACTGAGCTTAAAAAGCAGTTAAATCATGTATCTGTTGAGACTGTGTTCTCGGGCCCAGGGATAGCACATTTATATCGTGCTATGGCAGCGGTAAAAGGTGTTGAAGCAAAAAATTTAGATGCAGCACAAATTAGCGAGCTTGCAACCACTGGTCAATGCGAAGTGTGTGATGCAACACTTAATCAATTTTGTGATTGGATCGGCAGCGTAGCAGGGGACTTAGCCCTGACATTCGGTGCTTTAGGTGGCGTATTTATTGGTGGTGGTATTTTACCTCGCATGCAACAACGTCTATTATCTAGTCGATTTGTAGAGCGTTTTGCAGACAAAGGCATTATGTCGCAATATACTTCACAGATCCCCGTTACGCTTGTAACACAAGACAACATTCCATTCATTGGTGCTGCTGCGTGTTTACATGTAAATAGTAACGCGTAACTAGCAGTTGGATGTAGAGCGGATGAAGAAAGTAACCATCAACAGTGTCGCCAGCTATGCCGGTGTATCGAAAAAAACAGTATCTCGCGTACTCAACAATGAGCCTAACGTGAGTGATGCAACGCGCGAAAAAGTACTTAAGGTATTTAAAGAGCTTGATTACACGCCAAACCCAATCGCTCGAGGTTTGGCTCAAAACCGTAGTTTTATTATTGGTTGCTTGTACGACAATCCGAGTAAAAGCTATATTACCCGTGTGCAAACCGGTGCTTTAGCGGCGTGTCATGAGCTTAACTACAATTTATTGATCCACCCATGTGAATTACGCGGCGAAGAATTAATTAGTAATATTGAGCAATTAATTCAAACCTCTCGTTTAGATGGCATTGTACTTACCCCACCATTTTCAGATTTCCCTGAACTTGTCAGCTTTTTAAAATCGAAAAAGATCCCGTATGCTCGCGTCGCATCTGCGGTACTTGAAGACGACTCTATTTCGGTAAGAAGTAACGACGAGCAGGGTGCTTTTGAAATAACAGAGCATCTTATTAAGCTGGGTCATAAAGAAATCGCCTTCATTAAAGGTCACCCTGATCACAGTGCGACAGAGCAGCGTTTTAAAGGTTACCGCAGAGCACTTGCCTCAAATGGTATTGAGTTTGATGAACGCTTAGTTGAAGAAGGTAACTTTAGTTATCACTCTGGTGTTGATAGTGCGCGTACTATTCTAGATTTAAACCCTCGCCCAACAGCAGTATTTGCTTCTAATGACTACATGGCAGCGGCGGTGCTAAAACTTGCTACGCAAATGCAATTAAGAGTGCCGGATGATATCTCTATTGCTGGATTTGATAACGCACCTATTGCTCGCCATATCTGGCCAGGGTTAACGACCATTGCACAACCAGTAGAAGAAATGACCCAGCAAGCGGTTAAGCAACTGATCACCCATATTAGCGACCCACAAGAGTCTCCTTACCAAGTAACCCTTGAGGCAAAATTGATTACTCGCGAGTCGACAGCAGCGATTAAATAAATTTCATCTTGTTTTTTCACAGTAGCCCGAGAATGAGTGACGCGTTCTCGGGCTTTTTTATTTTCAATCTAAAAATTGCATTTTTATGATCTAAGTTGCTGTTTTTAAATAAAGCTCACAATATAACCTTTCTTATGGTTACACCTTTAATCATGGTGCTTTAGATGAATTCTACTCATATTTTATTAAAATAAAACTGTTCATTATTTGGTCATTTTAAAAAATTAAACTAAATTTAACAGATAGGGTTGACACCGGTGTCACAGTCGTGAGTTAATACAGTGACACCGGTGTCAGGTTGGTTGTGAGAGACAGCCTGTCAGCGTACCTTTGAACGGGTAAATCAAAGATGCTCAGTACAATTATTTTCGTGGAGTCTGTAATTGTTACTGAGCCTTTATCCTCTAACTATAGAGATGAGTCGAATTTTATGTTGCATCCTCGTATCCAAGAAGTCACCGAACGCGTTATTGAACGTAGTAAAGAGACCCGCCAAGCTTATTTAGAGCGAATCGCGCACGCAAAAAAACAAACAAGAGTTCGTGCTGGTTTAGGCTGTGGTAATATTGCACACGTTATGGCTGCTTGTAGCAGCGATGACAAAGCTCGTTTAAAAGCAGACGAGCAACCAAATCTAGCGATTATCAATTCATATAACGACATGCTTTCTGCGCATGTGCCTTACAAAGACTATCCAGAAATCATCAAAAACCTTGCAACTAAGTATGATGCAACAGCACAAGTTGCTGGCGGCGTACCTGCAATGTGTGACGGTGTGACACAAGGCCGTGATGGTATGGAACTGTCATTGTTTTCGCGTGATGTGATCGCAATGTCTACAGCGGTTTCTTTATCGCACGACGTGTTCGATGGTGTTTTCTGTTTAGGCGTATGCGACAAGATTGTCCCTGGACTTTTAATTGGTGCCTTATCATTTGGTCACTTACCAACGTATTTCTTACCAGCAGGTCCAATGCAATCGGGTATCCCGAATAAAGAAAAAGCCCGTGTACGTCAAAAATTTGCACAAGGCTTAGTAAGTCGCGAAGAGCTTTTAGAAGCAGAAAGCGCATCGTATCACAGTGCGGGTACGTGTACTTTCTACGGTACAGCAAACTCGAATCAAATGTTAATGGAAATCATGGGTCTACATTTACCAGGTAGCTCTTTCATTAACCCTTACACAGAACTACGTGATGGTTTAACAGGTCATGCTGTAGAAACCATGTTAAAGCAGCTAATCGAAACAAAAGATGCTAACTGCCTTGCTGATGTAGTGAGTGAAAAAACAATTATTAATGGTTTAGTTGGCTTGTTATCAACAGGCGGCTCAACAAACCACGCAATCCACTTAGTGGCTATTGCGAAAGCAGCAGGTGTGATCCTAACGTGGAAAGACATGGCTGACTTATCTGAAGTTGTGCCACTTCTTACGCGTATCTATCCAAATGGCTCAGCTGATGTGAACCACTTCCAAGCAGCTGGCGGAATGGGCTTCTTAATGAAGCAACTGCTTAGCAAAGGTTACTTACACAACGACGTGAAAACGATTGTTGGTGATGGCCTAGAGGCATACACCACAGAGCCAATGCTAGATAAAGACACATCAGTGATCATGACTAACAGCACAGGTCCAAGCAAAGTTAAATGGGTTGCATGTCCTGAAAAGTCACACGATGAAGAAGTTTTACGCCCAATTGATAACCCGTTTAGCAAGCAAGGTGGTTTACAGCTTCTTACAGGTAACCTTGGTAAGGCAGTAATTAAAGTATCAGCAGTGGCTGAATCACATCAGGTTGTTTCTGCACCAGCGAAAGTATTTAGCTCACAAGGTCAGTTACAAGAAGCATATAGCCGCGGTGAATTAAACACAGACTTTATCGCTGTAATTAAAGAACAAGGTCCGAAAGCGAAAGGCATGCCTGAGCTTCACAAGTTGACGCCAGTAATGGCAACACTACAAGACCAAGGCTACAAAGTGGCGATTGTGACAGACGGTCGTATGTCGGGTGCATCAGGTAAAGTGCCTGCTGCAATCCACTTAGCACCAGAAGCGGTTGAAGGTGGTGTAATCGCTAAAATTCACGAAGGTGATTTAGTGACACTTGACGCACCAGCGGGTGTATTAAAAGTACACGTAAGCGATGACGAATTAGCAAAACGTGAATTACAACTTAGCCAACCAAGTCAAACATACGGTACAGGCCGAGAGTTATTCGCAGGTTTCAGAAATATAGTAAGTAGTGCAGACCTTGGCGCTAGCGCCTTCGGTTTAGAATAATAATACGCCGTTACTGGGCTATGAGGAACATACAATGAGCATTGAGAAAATTTTATCATCGGCACCTGTGGTACCGGTTGTTGTTATCGAAAAACTTGAAGATGCAGCACCCCTTGCACGTGCGCTTTATAACGGTGGCTTAAAAGCATTAGAAATTACTCTGCGAACACCGATTGCGGCAGAAGCAGTAAAGCTAATGAAAGAAGCTGTACCAGAAGCATACGTTGGCACAGGTACTGTTATTGATAAAGCGACATTTAATGCATCTGTTGAAGCTGGTGCTGACTTTATGGTGAGCCCAGGTGTAAACGACGAATTATTAGCACTGGCTAAAGAGTCTGATATTCCATTTTTACCAGGTGCTGCGACACCAAGTGAAGTAATGAAATTAGCAAGCCAAGGCTTTAAGTTTTTAAAGTTCTTTCCTGCAGAAGCAGCGGGTGGCACTGCAATGCTTAAATCGATTGGTGGCCCTTTACCACAAGTAACATTTTGCCCAACAGGCGGCATTAGCCTTGAAACAGCACCTAACTACCTGGCACTTAAAAACGTAATCTGTGTAGGTGGTACTTGGATGTTAGATAAACAACTTATTGAAAACAAAGACTGGCAAGCCATTGAAGCGCTTGCTCGCCAAGCAAGTGAAGTAAAATAATTAACGGGAGATATTAGAATGATTAATGTTGCAATTAATGGCTATGGACGTATCGGTCGTAACGTATTACGTGCTCTTTATGAGTCAGCTCAAAACAATGAAATCAAAATCGTTGCTATCAACGATTTAGCACCAGCAAATGTTAACGCGCATTTAACTCAATTTGACTCAGTACACGGTCAATTTTCTCAAAAAGTAACACTTGCTGAAAACACCATGCTAATTGGTAATGATGAAATTACCCTTACACAAGAGCGTGATCCAGCAAACCTTCCTTGGAAAGCATTAAACGTCGATATCGTTTTAGAATGTACTGGTTTATTCACTTCACGTGAAGCAGCGGCTAAACACATTGAAGCCGGTGCTAAAAAAGTAATCGTTTCTGCGCCTGGTACTGACATGGATGCAACAGTTGTTCATGGTGTTAACAGCGAAGTATTAAACGCTGACAGCAACATCATTTCAAACGCATCATGTACAACAAACTGTTTAGCACCGATTGCAAAAGCAATCAACGACACAGTAGGTATCGAGCAAGGTAGCATGACGACAATTCATGCTTACACAAACGATCAAAACTTATCTGACGTTTATCACCCAGACTTATACCGTGCACGTAGCGCAACTCAGTCAATGATCCCAACTAAAACAGGTGCAGCTAAAGCGGTTGGCTTAGTGCTTCCTGAACTTGCGGGTAAACTTGACGGCATGGCAGTTCGCGTTCCAACAATCAACGTTTCTTTAGTAGACTTAACGTTCGTTGCTAAGCGTGAAACAACTGCAGCAGAAATCAACGAAGTCGTTAAAGCAGCATCAGAAGGTGCAATGCAAGGTATTCTTGAATACAACGAACTACCGCTTGTTTCTATCGACTTTAACCACAATCCAGCGTCTTCAATCTTCGATTCTACCCAAACTAAAGTAGATGGTAAGCTTGTTAAAGTGATGGCTTGGTACGATAACGAGTGGGGTTTCTCAAACCGTATGTTAGACCAAGTTAAAGCGCTAGGTCAGTTCTTATAATAGAACAGTAAAAGTTTAAGCTTTATCCAACAAAGCCACGTTTATCGTGGCTTTTTTGGTTTTTACTGGAAATTGATTTGGATTCACATTACTTTATTGTGCGTAATTATTTTCAAGGAAAGATAATGAAAAAAATCTTATTAACTACTTCATTCTTTGTAACCTCGTTACTGCCTAGTTATGCTTCAGCATCAGAAGAAGCACAACAACTTGCAGTGTGTTTAACAGATTCACTAAATGGTAAAGAACGAAAGAACCTCGCTAAGTGGATTTATCTAGGTATGTCGACGCACAGTATTATTAAACCTTTCGCGAATGTAACAGAGCAAGATATAGATGACACTAATCGCTATGTTGGTGCGTTAGTTACCCGTTTATTAACCGAAGACTGTCCAAAGCAAGCTAGGGCGGCGATTGATGTCGGCGGTCAGGGAGCAATGGAAAACGCATTCGGTATTGTCGGTGAAGTTGCAATGCAAGAGTTAATGGCTGAGCCAAGTGTTGGTAATGCTTTAGGTGCGTTTGATAAATACCTTGATCAAGATAAGTTTGGTAAAGCATTTCAGTAATACATTATATAAGCCTAAATTGTTTCATAAGGATATGAATGTTCAATACAATTAAACAGTTATTCGCTAATAAGTTATATAGGTTAATTGCGCTAGTTTTACTCATTCTCATTGCTGGACCTGAGTTAATGATGGTATATGAGCTCATGGCGCTACTTGAGTTTTTAGGTCCATCGACATTTGTGCTTATTCATTTGGCTGGAATAAAGCTTTATCTTTTAAGGCTAAAAAACGCTTTTATGAACTTTGAAAAACATAGTTTGTGCAATAGGCCAAAAGCTTCACATATTATTGCAATGCCTGCGTTGATTATTCATTACCTACCTGAACGCAGTATCGTTTTGGGCTTTATTAGCTCAATATCAATTTGTTGTGTGCACATGTTCATGATGGCTTAGCGTATATTTGTTCCTAAATTCTTCTGTGTTATGCTGCAAAAAATTGATAAATGGATTTTATATCATGACACGTCTTTATCATCGGCTATTTAGGGCTGAGCAGTTTCAAGTGGGTGAAGGCAATATCAGCGGCTATATTGCTTGCTTCTTAGCGGTTTTATCCTGTTTAGGGGTATTAGCCTTTCATTTTCCTGAGTATTTAACCACCCCAGAGCTCAGGCAAAACTACAGTGTTGAGTTTTTACGCCAGCTGATGTTTGTGGCATTGATTATTTCAGGCAGTTTAGGATTGTTGAACTTTGTTCGTAATACTAATAAGCGGCTCGGTGCAACGGCTTGGGTGTTTATAGTTGTGGCTATAGCATTTGGTGGGCCTAATGTTGAGGTGGGCGACTTTAAAGATAATACGCCGTACTTGGGGCTTGATTGGTTCATTCTTGACTTACTTGGCTCCACACTGATTTTTATTCTAATTGAGAAGCTACTGCCGCACCGTAAAGAGCAAAAAATCCTCCGCTCTGAGTGGCAGGGTGATTTAAATCATTTCTTTGTTAATCACTTAATTATTGGTTTTGTGTTGCTGGCAACCAATCAGTTCGTGCATCACGCATTTGGCTGGGCTGTGTCTGATACAGTGCAGGGCTTTATTATTCAACTGCCATTTTTACTGCAGCTATTTTTAATCATTTTAGTAGCCGATTTAATGCAATATTTTGTGCATAGGGCTTATCACGAAGTGCCACTGCTTTGGCGTTTTCATGCTGTGCATCACAGTGCAAAAGAAATGGATTGGCTTGCAGGCTCTCGTCAGCATATTTTAGAAATACTCGTGACGCGCAGCTTAGTACTCACGCCTATTTTTGTGCTTGGCTTTCCATCGGATGTTATTAGCCTCTATGTCATTATTGTTGGCTTTCAGGCCGTGTTTAACCACGCAAATGTTCGGGTGAAATTTGGTTGGCTAAAGTATTTGCTGGTTACACCTCAGTTTCATCATTGGCATCATTCATCTGATAAAGCGGCCATTGACCGTAACTATGCTGCGCATTTTTCTTTTTTAGATTATCTTTTTGGCACTGCAGTGAAAGGTCAAGCAGAGTGGCCCGATAAATATGGTGTGGTTGGCGATTACATGCCTGAAGGGATGTTAAAGCAACAGGTGTTTCCGTTTAAAAAGCAAAAATAAAGCCTCACAGAGGCTTTATTAATAATGACCCTAAATCATAATCGCGAAACTAGCTCAGAAAGGCGAGGGCGTTTGTCTGAGTTGAGCACTAAGCACTCTTGAGCTATGTCAGCAAGCATCTTAGTAATGTCGTTTTGTTCACTCACTACTGTCAGTAAATCATCGATGAAATAACCAAAGGCGCGTACTTCAATGCCTTCTAATAGCTGCTGTTGATCAGGTGTCAGCATTGATAAGTCTGTTGCCGCACCAAAGTCACCAAATAATAACTCGCCCTGTGAATTGATCATGCTGTTATGGGCATAAATGTCACCATGGCTAACTTGCTTTTGATGCAAATGAGCGAGGGTACTGGCCATTTGCTTAACAACTTTTAGCACCATTTCTGGCTCGTACTGGCAGTTGTCTTCGAATGTGTCACGGGTACAAGTTGCAAGGGAGGGGGGCAAACCAAGATTCGTAAATTCTTTACTGATAAGCTCCATCACTAAACCGAGTTGTGACTCTTCATCGACATAGCCCAATGCTTTTATGAGATTTGGATGCTCACTGGCTTTTAAACAGCAATTTAGCTCATCGAGTGGATAACCATCACTGGTGATCTCGCCTTTAAATAGCTTAAGAGCAACAGGCTGTTGATGCCAATTGGCTAAGTGAATAACCCCAGATGCACCTTGGCCAACCTGCTTTTGAACATCGATTTCATTCAGTGCAATTTGGCTAAACAGCTCACAGTGTAAGCTAGTTGAGCGATTTAAATCGTTACCAGAGAAGGCAAGCCAAGCAAGCTTCGGTAAAGCTAAAAGCCAATCTTCAATTTTTGTAAGCTTATTGGCACTTAAACGTATTAGTTCAAGCTCTTTACAATTAGCCATTGAGACTGGCAAATGTGTTAACTGATTACCTGCCAGTGCGAGCTTTTTAAGCTTGCTGTACTCACCAAATGTATCTGATAAAGCGGGGATTTGATTATCAGTTAAGATTAACCATTCAATCTGCGTTGGCAAACAGTGCGCTTTAAATTCAGTAATTTGATTACCTTTAAATGCCACCATGATTAAGTTTGGGCATTGTCTTAGCACGTCTGGTATATGTTTAAACTGATTAAATGATAAAAACAGCCGTTTTAGATTTTTTAATTTGTAAAAATCGTCAGGTAAATCACTTAGCTGGTTATTAGATAAATCGAGGATTTCTAGCGTATCGGCTAGGGTATAAATTTCTTTTGGCAATTCGGTTAGTTCTGCAATAAGCTGAAGCCGGGTACAACCTTGTAAAGAACCGGCTTGTAACTCTTCGAGGGTATTCAATGTTGATTCCTTTGGGCTAAAAGGCCAACTTGGTTGGCCTTTTTAATTAAAACTGTGCGTTGTGGTAAACGTTTTGTACGTCATCACAGTCTTCTAGCATGGCTAAAAAGCGTTCCATGACTTCAACGTCTTCACCTTCAATTGGTGCTTCTACTTGCGGCACAAAGGCAATTAGATCTTCGTGGAAATCAGTAATTCCCATTTCTTCAAGTGCTGTACGGGTATTGTTGTACTCAGTGTGTGGAGCGAATACAGTCACTTTACCGTCTTCAACTTCTACATCTGTTACATCAACATCAGCCATCATTAGTGCTTCTAAAACAGCTTCGTCATCATCACCATCAAACACAAAAATAGCAAGGTGATCAAATAAGTGTGATACTGAGTTTTGCGCACCAATTTTTGCATTCGCTTTTGTAAAACAAACACGTACGTCAGCAAAGGTACGTTTGTTGTTGTCGGTTAAACAGTCAACAATAATCATACAGTTACCAGGTCCGTAACCTTCGTAGCGAGTTGCTACGTAATCTTCGCCGCCACCACCTTTGGCTTTATCGATTGCACGCTCGATTACATGCGTAGGTACTTGGTCTTTTTTAGCACGATCGATTAAGCGACGCAGCGCTAAGTTGCCATCGGGATCAACACCACCATTCTTAGCGCAGATATAAATTTCTTTTCCGTACTTTGAATAAACTTTGGTTTTTGCACCCGCAGTTTTTGCCATTGAGTCTTTTTTGTTTTGATAAGCTCTGCCCATCTGCGTGTTGCCTTTTTGTTATAGATAAAAATAAAGCGGTTATTCTAATCATTTAACCCACTAGTTAACAGTGTTTATTCATCGCTTTGCTGCAACTGCCACATTCGAGCGTATTCACCATTCGCAGCAAGTAGCTGTTGGTGCTGACCTTGCTCAACAACCCGTCCTTGTTTCATCACAATAATTTTGTCTGCGTCAGTAATTGTTGATAAACGATGTGCAATAACTAAGCTGGTGTGCCTTTGTGCGACTTCACGCATTGCGCTGAGAATGGCTTGCTCTGAATGCGAATCTAGCGCCGATGTTGCTTCATCAAATAATAAAATCGGTGAACCTTTTAAAATAGCTCTGGCTATTGCAATGCGCTGCTTTTCACCGCCTGATACTTTTAAACCGCGCTCACCAACAAGGGTTTTATCGCCTTTGTCTAGGCTTGCAATAAATCCATCTAAATGGGCAAGGCTAATGGCTTTATCAATTTCATCTTCGCTTGCCGTTGGATTTCCGTAGGCGATGTTTTCGCGAATACTGGAGTTAAATAGCACGGTATCTTGCGGTACGATGGCAATAGCTTGGCGCAAACTTTCAAGTGTCACTGTGTTGATTGCTTGCTCATCGATATAAATTTTACCTTCATCAACATCATAAAAACGGTAGAGTAGGCGGCTTAGAGTGCTTTTACCTGCGCCACTGGCACCCACAATGGCCACCTTGCTGCCAGAAGTAACCTCAAAGCTTAAGTTATTTAAAATTGGCCGTTGTTTGTCGTAACTAAAAGAGACATTTTCAAATCGAATAGCTGCTTTGGTTGCTTTTAATGGTTTTGCATCTTTGCCATCGCTAATGGCGGCTTTACGATTTAATAGCCCCAGCATGTTTTCAAGATCAGTCAGCGCACGGCGTATCTCACGATAAACAAAGCCTAAAAAGTTAAGCGGTAAAAATAGCTGGATCATGTAGGCATTGATCATCACAAGCTCACCTATGGTCAGCTCTTTATTGACCACTGAACTGGCACCTAGCCACATTAGCGCTGTAATAGCTGCGGCTATAATAAGTGCTTGCCCTGAATTAAGCGCCAGTAACGATAAACGATTTTTTAGCCTTGCTTGCTCCCATTTAGCTAAAAAGCCGTCGTAGGTGTTTGCTTCATAGTGTTCATTGTTGAAGTACTTAACGGTTTCGTAATTGAGTAAGCTGTCGATAGCACGGGTGTTTGAGTTGTTATCGGCAGCATTTGCTTCACGAATGAATCGGTTTCGCCACTGCGTTACAATCACAGTAAAAGCAATGTAAATAGCGACCGCGATTACGGTAACCAATGCAAACCACGGTGAAAATAAGGTCGCAAAAATAATCGCTACTGTGATTATTTCAAATAGGGTTGGCACGATGTTAAACATCAAAAAGCGCATTAAAAAACTGAGGCCATTTGTACCACGCTCTATATCGCGACTGATACCACCTGTTTGCCTATCAAGGTGAAAGGCAAGCTCTAAACTGTGCAAGTGCTTAAATACTTTTAAGCCGATATGGCGCATTGCGTGCTCTGTAACACGGCCAAATAATGCATCGCGTACTTCACCAAAAAACACACTGGCAAAGCGCAGTAATCCATAGGCGATCAGCAAGGCAATAGGAACGCTTAATAGCGGGTTGATACTCGCATCAACCGCGTCAATTATTTCTTTTAGTGCCCAAGGCATCAGCAATGTGGCGCCTTTTGCAGCAATAAGCGCTAAGACGGCTAAAATAACGCGGCCTTTAAAGGTCATTAAATAGGGCCAGAGTGTTTTGATGCTTTGTGATAGGTTCATTGCATCAGGCGATCTTGTCACCTGTTCTTTGCGGCTCATTCCACGCATGGGGGTCTCTTAAAATCAATTTGATAAAAATAGGCAAAAGCTTTCGTGTTTTAGGCAAGTGAACTTTGCAAATTTACCTCTATACTGAGTGAAGTATACACCAGTGCATTAGCAAATTAGTTAATTGCATGAGTTAAACACGAAGAAAATTAAGGAGTAAGCATGAAAACCGTCGGTTATGCAGCACATGATTCTGAAAAACCATTAGAGCCGTATCATTTTGAACGCCGTGCACTTCGTGATGAAGATGTATCAATTGAAATTCTGTATTGTGGCGTGTGCCATTCAGACTTACACACAGCAGAAAACGATTGGGGCTGGACTCAGTATCCTGTCGTACCAGGCCATGAAATTGTTGGCCGTGTCCTTGAAGTAGGCAGTGGCGTTACAAAATATAAAGTAGGCGATAATGTCGCTGTAGGTTGTATGGTTGATAGCTGTTTAAGCTGTGACCAGTGTCATCACGGTGAAGAGCAGTTTTGTCGCGAAGGGATGGTAGGAACCTACTCAGGACAAGACCGTATCAGTGGTGAACTCACTCAAGGTGGTTATTCAAAGCACATTGTGGTGCGTGAAGAGTTTGTATTGAGCGTGCCAAAAGGCTTAGACCTTGCTAAATGTGCACCAATTCTATGTGCGGGTATCACAACGTATTCGCCACTACGCACGTGGAATGTCGGCCCAGGTAGCCGTGTTGGTGTGATTGGGCTAGGTGGTTTAGGCCACATGGCGATTAAAATCGCAGCTGCAATGGGCGCACATGTTACGGCAATTAGCCGTAGTGATAAGAAAAAACAGCAGGTTTTATCTTATGGCGCAAAAGATTTATTGGTATCGAGTGATGAAGCAGCCATGCAAGCGCATGCTAATCAATTTGATGTGATCATTAATACCATTCCGGTAAAACACGACTTTACGCCGTATATTCCGCTTTTGGATATTGATGGTACGCAAGTATTGGTTGGTCAAGTAGGTGAGCTTGCTGAGTCTAACTCAGTGCCGTTATTAATGGGGCGTCGCCGTGTTGCTGGCTCATTAATTGGCGGTATAGCGCAAACCCAAGAGATCCTCGATTTCTGTGCGTTACATAATATTCTGCCAGAAGTCGAAATGATCAATATGGACCAAATTAATGACGCATTCGATAAATTAAAGCAAGGTGATATGGCCTCACGCTTTGTTATCGACATGTCATCATTAGAAGTTTAACTTGTTTAAAAAGTTAAACTAACTAAGCGGGTCTAGTTAGGCTCGCTTTATTTTAGTTACTTTTATTTAAGTAATACCTTGTGTTTTATTTTTTTACCCTCATTATAGCCCTGTTATCCGCTTAATTTATTGGTCAGTTCTTGTTACGGTTTTTCTCAGTCATTATCTTGCTATTTACTGTGTTCTTTAGTGCACAGAGCATGGCTATGCCTGACAATCACTCACACTATGCTGCGACTAAATTGTTCCAAGTCGAGCTGACTAAAACCCCAGTTATTTCTCAAACTCATACAGTTGAACACCCTAAACCGCTAGAACCATCGGGGTTTGATACCCTTGTGCCGCGTTTAACTGCCAGTAATTCATCATTGTTTCTTTATCATAGTCAGGTTGATCCTGATTACGAGCTATTGATTGAATTCTTTGCTGAAGATTGGGGAAAAGAGCACTTTTTAGCGCCGCCAGGTGCTGTGCGTGTGATCCCATGGTTTGCGTTAGCCACTCAACGTAAATCCCGCATTAGTGGCTGGAAAGACGCTAATCTCTTGTACAAAGCCAATACGATCTATCATAGCTAAACGACTTCTTTCGTTACTTTTTATTTTTTGGAATTAAATTTTTACCGGCTGACAATGCCGGAAGGAAGTCATGTATGTCACATAAATCTAAGCCGGCGCTATGGCGTCGTCTAAAAATGAGTTATGTCGCTATGATAGCGGCGTGTATTTTATTAGCGGTTAGCGCACTACCTAACCTTTACCCTAACAAATCTTGGTTGCACATTAGCTTGCCAGATCAAACTGTGACGCTGCAAAGTGTGACAACGTCACTAAATCAACATGGTTTTGAAGTGACTGAAGCCAATGATAGCCAAGCACAACTGGCTATTTTATTAGCTGAGCCGACTCAAAGTGCTAATGCGTTGAGCTTTATAAAAACGCAATACCCACAGCTAGAGGCTAAAATTGTTGAGCATGCGACAAGCCCACAATGGCTCCAGCAGCTGGGTCTTTCACCGATTAAATTAGGACTCGACTTAAATGGTGGCGTTTTATTTGTGCTTGATGTTGACCTAGATAAAGCAATGCAAGAGCACTTAAACAGTGTGTATCAACAAACTAAATTGACGCTTCGTAAAGACAAAATTCGTGGGATCCGGGCAAGTGAAGTAAAAGATGGGGTTGAGTTACAAATTTTACCAAGTGGTGAGGAGCAACTTGCAGGACTTGTCTCAACGTTACAAGGTCAATTCAAAGGCCTGATGCAAACTAAATCAACAACGAATAACCTAACCACGGTATTACTGCATTTTAATGAGCAAAGCCAAAACGAATTCAATAAACAAGTTATGGCGCAAAGCTTAACAACCCTGCGTGGTCGCATTGAAGAGCTTGGTATTACTGAAGCGGTAACGCAAAGACAAGGTAAGCAGCGCATTCGTATTGAGTTACCCGGTGTGCAGGACCCATCAGAAGCGAAACGTATTATTGGTGCAACTGCGACCCTTGATTTTTACCAGGTCGTCGAAGTCGGTGGTAAAGCGTTTAATGTACAAGGCGGTGGCGTTGTTAATTTAAATCCGATGGCGATTTTTTCAGGTGATCACATTAATAATGCCAGTGTTGGCAAAGATGAATGGGGCAAGCCTTTAGTTCAGCTTAGTTTAGATTCGCAAGGTGGCGATGCGATGTCTGCTTTTTCAAAGCACAACATAGGTAAACCAATGGCCACGGTGTATTCTGAATACTCGCGGGATGCGAATGGCGACGTTGTGAAAAAAAGCGAAGTGATCAATGTAGCAAACATTGCCCAGCATTTAAGTTCTCGTTTTAGCATTACTAATATGAAAAGCCCGCAAGCAGCTTACGATTTAGCGCTTTTACTACGCGCAGGGTCGCTCACAGCGCCAGTGACCATTGTTCAAGAACAAACCATAGGCCCAAGCTTAGGTAGTGAAAACATTGAACACGGTTTAGCAGCGTTAATGCTGGGTATCGGTATTACCCTTGCCTTTATGGCGCTTTGGTATCGTCGCTTAGGGCTGATTGCCAATATTGCTTTATTGCTTAATCTAACAGCTTTAGTTGGTTTAATGTCATTATTACCGGGGGTTGTGCTGACCTTACCGGGTATTGCAGGGCTTGTTCTGACGATAGGGATGGCAGTGGATACCAATGTGATTATCTTTGAGCGAATAAAAGAAGAGAAGCGTAAAGGTCGACCTACATATCAAGCGATTGAGCAAGGTTATAACCAAGCATTTACGACCATTTTTGATGCCAATGTGACTACGATGATCACGGCAATTATTTTATATGCCATTGGTTATGGGCCGGTGAAAGGCTTTGCAATCACGTTAGCACTTGGGCTATTAACCAGTGTTTTTACTGGCGTTTATATTTCGAAAGCGCTTAGCCAAACACTCTACATAAAACTAACTAATTTAACGGGGGCTAAAGCATGAGTTGGTCAACATTAACTGCACCGAGTAAAGCGCGCGTTTTAGGATTACTGCTAAGTTGTGTTTTAGTCATCGCGAGCTTAAGTGTTTTATCTGTAAAAGGGCTAAACTTTGGCCTTGATTTTACAGGTGGCTACATCACGGAAATTAACACAACGTCAGTCACGACAATTGCTGATTTAAAGGCAAAGTTAAGCCCCGAGGTTGCGAGTAAATTAGCCATCAGTAAAGCGGGTGAATATCACTTTGTTTTAAGAGAAGCACCAGAGGCTAGCAAAGCGAGTACTTGGCAAGCAGAGCTGAATGAACAAGGCGTCGACTATAGCGTATTATCTAGCTCATTTTTAGGCTCACAAGTGGGTGATGAGCTTTTTGAACAGGGCTGTTTAGCTTTATTTGCAGCGCTGATTGCAATTATGGTTTATCTTGCCGTGCGCTTTGAATGGCGACTCGCAGTAGGTTCAGTGGTTGCACTGTTACATGATTTAATCTTAGTGCTTGGTTTGTTTTCTTTGCTAGGGCTTGAGTTTAATTTAACCGTGCTGGCGAGTTTACTGGCTATTATTGGTTATTCATTAAATGACTCAATTATTGTTGGCGACAGAGTCAGAGAGCTTTTACGTATTCAGCCAGACAATCAACGCATAAATACCCATGTTGTGATTAATGATGCAATTGGCTCTACGTTAACGCGTACATTGATCACCTCAGGCACAACACTTGCGACCATTGCCTGTATTTGGCTGCTTGCAGGGGCTGCATTAACGGGTTTTGCTATCGCGTTATTTGTGGGCATTGTGGTGGGGACATTCTCATCGATTTGTATCGCCGCGACCTTGCCGCAGTTATTGGGGTTAAGTTCAGAAAATTACACCCAAACACTGGATGATAAAACCAAAGCCTATATGGAGATGCCGTAAGTCAGTTTTATAACTTACTTTCATCAGCCGCTATTTTTCCATAGAATAGCGGCTTTTCTGTTTTAACTGCTTTGATATGAATAAAACACACGTAATTGAACATTTACGCTTTGCGCTTGAGGCACAACTGCAAAACGCTAAAGAAGCGGCAAAAGCGGCCCATGATGCAGCAACTCACGAAGAAAGTGTTGCTGAAACTCAATACGATACCTTGGGTTTAGAAGCCGCTTATTTAGCGCAAGGGCAAGCTGAGCGAGTTAATGAGTGCTACCGTGATATTCAGGCATTCAATACGGTGTTTAAAGAAAGCGAATTTAATAAGGTTCGCGAAGGTGCATTAGTGTGTCTTATCGATGAGCACGATAACTCAAAGTGGTTTTTTTTAGGCCCAAGTGCAGGTGGCTTAATGGTCACCGTAAAACAGCAGCCCATTTATGTTGTAACCCGAGAAGCGCCGTTAGGTAAACAACTGATTGGTAAGCAAGTCGATGATGAAGTAACACTGACAATTGCAGGTAATAAGCAGTTTTACAGCATTGCAGAAATATGCTGACCAAGAAAATTTATTAATCAATAAATTTCATCTTAAGGTAAAAAATAACTCGTTGGTCACAAAGCTAAAAACCCTCTATAAATCACATCAAGCTTAAGGCTTATACCAATACGCGCAATTACCAATTCTCGGGTATTGGTATTTTAAGCACCCATCTAGTTAAGTGAAGTTTAGCCTCATGCGTTCACTTAATTGGTTGGGTGTTTTCATTTTTTTCATAAGACTTAATTTAGGAAAAGTCGTGTTTAAAACCTTGATTGTGGTTGATAACAATGAGCAACGTATTGCTCAAAATTTCGAAAATGTCATTACCTTTGACACCTACTTACGTGATTACCCAAAACATAATGAGCCAAAAACGCGCATTTTAAACTTGTGTGATACAGGGCAGTATTTAAGTAAAGGTTATTATTGTTCTTTGCTTGCTGAAGCGAGAAAGCATCAGGTATTACCGAGTGTAAAAACAATTAATGCGCTCCGTAGCGATGAGCACAGCACGCGTCATAAAGAGCTTGCTGGTGGCACTGTCTTTTTTGGTCACACAGATCAAGAGCAGCAAAGTAAAGCAACCAAAGCATTATTCTCACAATATCCTGCGCCTATTTTGGTGTGTGATGAGCAAGGAGTTGTGAAGCAAGGCACGATTGCATCATTAGATGACACTGGCTTTACAGAGTTTGTAAAACAACTTAGTAGCTTTACCGAGTCTGTGTGGCGCATTCACGATAAAAAACGTCGTTACCGTTGGGATATGGCTATATTGGTTGATCACCAAGAAAAAGTGCCGCCAAGTGATAAAGATGCCATTGCTAAATTTATTAAAGCAGCCGCTAAACATGGTATTTATGCTCAAGCACTGACATTTGATGAAATTACCAATATTGCACAATTTGATGCGCTATTTATTCGTCAAACAACGGCCATCGACCATCCAACCTATCGTTTAGCGAGTAAAGCACAAAGCTTAGGGTTAGTGGTGATTGATGATGCAGAGTCAATACTGCGCTGTTGTAATAAAGTGTATTTGCACGATGCCTTTAATTATCAAAAAGTGCCGAGTTTAAAAACTCACGTTGTGGCTGATACACGTGAAGAGACAATTGAAAGTTTAGAAGCAAACTTTAGCTACCCACTGGTATTAAAAATGCCAGAAGGCTCTTTCTCAAAAGGCGTATTTAAAGTTGCTACTCGTGATGAGTTAGTTGCTAAGTTAACAGAACTGTTTGAGTTTAGTGCACTTGTGCTTGCACAAGAGTACATGTACACCGAATACGACTGGCGTGTCGGGGTGTTAAATGGCCGTGCAATTTATGCGTGTCGTTATTTAATGGCGCGTAATCACTGGCAAATTTACAACCATGATGCAAAACGCTTTTTCTCAGGTGGTTTTGAAACCTTGCCAACGTTTGAGCTACCTAAAGTGGTACTTGATGCAGCATTAAAAGCCTGTAAAACGGTGGGTAAAGGTTTGTATGGTGTTGATGTTAAAGAGCATCAAGGTAAAGCATACGTGTTAGAAGTGAATGACAACCCGAGTATCGACCATAAAGTCGAAGATGCCTATTTAGGTGATGAGCTTTATATGATCATTATGGATGAGTTTAAACAACGCCTAGAAGCACGAGGCCGCGGTTAATGAACGCATCTGTTTGTCAAATCCGCTTTGCCAATGCAACGGATTTGACGGCTCTTGTTGCCATTGAAGAGCAAAGCTTTAGCCAAGATAGATTAAGTAGCCGTAGTTTAAAACGCTGGATCAGCGCAAGCCACGGCTTATTGATGGTGGCTGAGGTAGATAATCAACTGGTTGGTTATGGTTTAGTGTGGTGCCACAAAGGGACGCGCCTTGCTCGGTTATATTCACTGGCGGTTTTGCAATCTCAGCAAGGTAAAGGTATTGCTTCAAAGTTACTACTTGCGCTTGAAAATGAAACGGCTAAACGGGGCCGTTTATACATGCGTTTAGAAGTTGCGGTAAACAACCAATCAGCAATTCGTTTATATGAAAAACTGGGTTACCAGGTGTTTGGTCATTATAGTGATTATTATGATGACCATAGTGATGCCCATCGAATGCAAAAAAACATTCGTCGTAATATCGAATTTAATGCCGATAAGCACACGCCTTGGTATCAGCAAACAACCGAGTTTACCTGTGGTCCTGCGGCGCTATTAATGGCAATGTCATCCTTGAATGATACCGCAATGAGCCAACTCAAAGAGCTGGATATATGGCGTGAAGCCACGACTATCTTCATGACTTCAGGGCATGGCGGTTGCCATCCTCTAGGGTTAGCACTTGCTGCAATGAAACGTGGTTTTAAAGCTGATGTAGTTTTAAATACCCGTGATACTTTGTTTATTGACGGGGTAAGAAGCGAAAAGAAAAAAGCCATTTTGCATACCGTACACAATCAGTTTGTGGCTGAAGCAATAGCTGCAAAACTGCCTGTGAGGTATCAAGAGTTAACCTTGGCCTCCATTGAAGATTGGCTTGCTGAGGGTAAAGCGGTGGTTTTATTGATCAGCACCTATCGGTTTGATGGTAAAAAGTCACCGCACTGGGTGTGTGTAACGCATATTGATGAGCATTGCTTGTACGTGCATGACCCGTTTTGTGAAAACGAAAAACAATTGGCGATTGATTGTCAGCATGTCCCAATAGCCAAAGCTGATTTTAACAAAATGGCGAGTTTTGGTTCATCAAGACTCAGCACTGCGATGGCCTTTTATTTATAATTTTAATTGTTAGTTTGATTTGGAAGTACAGTGACTCTGAGTAGTTTATTTGATATTGCCCCTTATTCTTGGTCAGCAATTGGTAGCGCCGCATTTTGCGGCGCAATTATTGGTATGGAGCGTCAGTTACGCGGTAAGCCTGTTGGTATTCGTACCTCCGCACTCATTGTGTTAGGTACCTACTTATTTCTTGCTACTGCATTTATGTTGCATGGCGATGTGATAGACCATTCACGTGTAGTGGGCCAAATTATCACCGGTATTGGCTTTTTAGGTGCCGGAGTAATGCTTGCAAAAGATGGCGCGGTAGTTGGTGTAACATCCGCTGCAACGATCTGGGTATTAGCATCAATTGGTGTTGTCATTGCCACCGACAACTTACTAGCTGCAATAAAACTATCTGTGCTAGTAGTAGGTATTTTATATGGTGTAGATGTACTTGAAGCTAAATTTAAGAGTTTAGGTCGCGGCGTGCATGCCCGTGTAAAACGCTATTCAAAGTTGTATTATCGAAAAGAAAAGTGAAGTTAGATAATAGATTAGAGTGAGTCATGGAGCCTTGTTACACGATAAAGCCTGCTAGTTTAGACGATTTGTTACTTGTTGATAGTCAAATTCCTGAGTTTGATGGCCGAAATACCCTTAGCAAATTACAAGCACAGTGTGCAGATGTTGAGCACCTAGCTTTAGTTGCCTATATCGATAATAAGCCTGTGGCCTACAAACTGGGTTATGCGTTAGATTCAAACACCTTTTATAGTTGGCTTGGCGCGGTTGCGCCAGAATGTAGAGGGAAGGGCATTGCGCAGGCTTTACTAAACGCGCAAGAAGCATGGGTTAAAGCCCACAGCTATCGAGCTATAAAAGTTAAGTCGATGAACCGTTTTCCTGCAATGCTGAGTCTGCTTATCAAAAATGACTATGCAATAGTGGGTTATGAAGACAGAGGCTGCCCACAGACTAGCAAAATTTTATTTACAAAAGACATTTAAACTAATTTACTTACTTCGGTAAACTAATCAAAAAGTGTGCGCCGTTGTTACTTTCTTGAACACAGATTTCACCTTGTAGTTGTTGAGTAACTATCTTCTTCGCAATGCTGAGGCCAAGCCCAATACCTGATTGGTTGTTTTTACCTTTATAAAATGGGGTGAAAATGGAGTTTTGTTCACTTATGCTGATACCGGTGCCATTATCGGTGTAGTGAACTTTTAATACCTCATCAAAATCATATATATCAATTTCTATAGCAGGGTTTTCGATGTTGTTGAACGCATGCTCAATTGAGTTTTGCTGCAAAATAAAAAGTACTTGTTTTAGCAAGTCTAATTCAACTTCGAATTGGCTGTGAGGGTTTTGATAATTAATATCTAATTTGATACCACGATGTTTTATTTGTTCTTCTAAGTGTTTGTACAGTGACTCCGAAAGCTGAGCTAACGTCATGATTGTTTTACTTGATTGTGACTTGGTATAAAGCAAATCTTGTAAAATACGTATCTTGTAAGCACATGAAGTTAAGTTTCTGTCTAAGAGTTCATTGGTATTTATTAATGTTTCTAATGTGCTTTGTAAGGCTTGTTGGCTAAGGCGTTTTTTCACAAGCCGTGTTTGTGTTTCTTTGACAGCAAGTTGAGTGACATCAACTGCGGTAATGCAGTTACCAAGTGGCGTGTTGAGCTCGTGGGCAATCCCTCTAATTAGAGTAGCCAGTTCTGCAAATTGTTGTTGTTCAAACGCTTGCTTTTGTTGGTATAACAATTTGAGTTGCGTTTCAAAGCTTTGCTTTATGGTTTCGAGTAGTTTTATGACAGGCTCTGTGTATTCATGGGGTTTGCTATCAAGGATACAAATAGTGCCAAATGGTGTGGTGTCTCCAGCACATATTGGTAAACCTAAATAAGAAATCATATTAAGTTTGATATCTGGGTTTTCTTTCCAGTCCTCATCAATAAGAGCGTTGGGGATATTCAGTAAGTTCTGGGTTTTTAATACATGCTCACAGTAAAGACCTGAATCTTCTAACTCTTCATTATCACCAATTTCATAGGGGTTTGCTTGATTATCGTTTTTAGAAAAAACACTAATAATATTATTTTCTACCTTCATTACTAAGGCGACGGGTACATCGGCAAACAAGGCTAAAACTTCGAGCGTTTTATTCCAACTTTGCACTAATTCATCATAATCAAGCTGATACATTTTTTCTTACTCAAACAAATACCAATACAACTAACTAAAAGCTTAGTAATAATTTTTAATTCAGCAACTTAAATATGATTTATCTGACTTAGACTTAGAACATTTCTCGCTATTTAGAGTTAGCCAAATAGTTTTCGTCTAACGACGGTACGGTATTCACTGGGTGTTTGTGAGAGTACTTTCTTAAATACCCGAGTTAAATGGCCTTGGTCGTTATAACCTACTTCTAGGGCAACTTCTTGAATTGATAAATTTGAAGACGCTAATAACTCTTTTGCGGTTTGTACTCTAAGCTGTTGCCAATACTCAACAGGGGTTTGGCTGGTGGCTTGACGAAAGCGGCGCGTAAAGGTGCGGTAGCTTAAACTAAATTGTGCTGCAATTTCTTGCAGAGTCAGTTCGGAGGTTAAATTGTTTTTTAGCCAAAATTGAATTTGTGCGATGAGTTCATCAGGGTGTTTATCGACGGCACCCTCAAGGTAGCGCTGATCTTCATAGGGCTTACGAATTTCATGGGAGAAATTACGCTCAACATGTTGCGCCGCTTCTCGTCCGTAATATTGACTAATAATATGCACAATAACATCGGCAAGGGCATTTAAACTCGCAACTGTATACATGCGCTCAGACTGTGTGATGAAAAAGTCAGGCTTAAGCTGCACTTTAGGGTAGTCACGTTTAAATTGCTCTGCGTAATGCCAGTGAGTGGTAGCAGGGTGGCCATCCAATAACCCTGCTTCGGCAACTAAACAATTACCTGTTCCAACACCAATGATATGGCTGCCTTGCTGCCAAGAATCACCAAGCCAATTCACCAAACTTTGCTGCTTGCTCACCACAGGACGCGGGTTTCGCCAAATCCCAGGCACAATAATTAAGTCACTAGCAGGCGCTGTGACGGTTTCGCAATCGGGCATAATTGCCAGCCCAGTACGATTAGGGATCGCTTTTAGACTACTTGCCACTAAATTGATGTTGAGAGGTTTAAATTCGTTCTGCTGACGATGGCTTTTAGCAAAGGCCTCACCAGCTCTGAGCATTTCGATAGGCAAGGTTAAACTGGTTATTAGTAAATGGGGATAAACCAAAATACTAATTTCAATGGCTTTTACGTGTTGAAGTTTCGTCACTCAAATTGCTCCGACCAGTTGTTTTTGGCCTGTTGTGCAGGTTATTTGGCTATTTAAGCATAAAGTGTGTTAATTAATCCATTTAAACTTGGCTTAATTCTCATAACACGTTTTCTCAAGGTTTTTTATGACAGCATTACCCGTTATTGTCGGTATGGGTGGTATTAATGCCGCAGGCCGCACTTCTTTTCATCAAGGTTATCGTCGTATCGTGTTAGACAGCTTAGACGCTAAAGCCCGTCAGGAGACATTTTTAGGCTTAGCGACATTAATGAACTTAGTCACTCTTACTGAAGGTGTACTCAAAGATGCTGACGGCAATAGCATTGCTGAATCAGACATCGAAGCTAAGTTCGGTGAACAAATATTAGCTGGCACACTTATTCGTAAAATTGAAAAAAATCACTTCGATGTGGATGCAACGCCATGGCAGCAAAAAATGACGTTAACAGCGTCAGATGAACAGCAGATTGTTTTTGAAACGCGCCGCCGTGATTTACCAACCCCGGTACCAAGTGCTTGGCAGGTTGAAGAGTTAAGCGATAAAAAAGTGAAAGTCACAATTACTGCTGATCTTGCTATTAAACATGACAGTACCCGTGATAATCCAATTAAAGCGGCAGGTCAATTACCAACAGGTTTTGAACCTTCGGCTATGTATAACAGCCGTTATCAACCAAGAGGCCTGCAAGCGACTATTTTTGCCGCAACTGATGCAATTCGTTCGACAGGTCTGCCATGGCAGCAGGTAATGAACAGCGTTGAGCCTGATCAAATTGGCACTTATTCAGCTTCAGTTGCGGGTCAAGTTGATGATGAAGGCTTTGGTGGACTTATTCGTGCGCGTCAGCAGGGCGACCGTGTGAGCACAAAGCAACTTGCACTTGGCTTAAACACCATGTCGACTGACTTTATCAATGCCTATGTAACAGGTAATGTGGGTACAACCTTTACCACATCAGGGGCATGTGCCACGTTTTTATATAACCTGCGTGCAGCAGTAAACGATATTCAAGCGGGTCGTACTCGAGTGGCTATTGTGGCGTCTGTTGAGTGTGCAATTACACCTGAAATCGTTGAAGGCTTTGGCAATATGAGCGCACTTGCGAATGAAGAGGGTTTAAAGCGTCTTGATAATTCAGATGTAGTTGATCATCGCCGTACCAGCCGTCCATTTGGAGAAAACTGTGGTTTTACAATTGGTGAAGGTGCCCAGGTTGCTATTTTAATGGATGATGCATTGGCATTAGAGTTAGGTGCAGATGTGTTAGGCAGCGTTGCAGATGTGTTCGTTAATGCCGATGGTATTAAAAAATCAATTACAGCACCGGGCCCTGGTAACTACATTACGATGGCAAAATCTGTTGCACTAGCCAGCAGTATTGTTGGTCAAGAGGCGGTACAAAAGCGTAGCTTTATTTTGGCACACGGCTCAAGTACACCGCAAAACCGCGTAACAGAATCACTGATCTATCATAAAGTGGCAGAGACATTTGCAATTGATAATTGGAAGGTTGCTGCGCCTAAAGCGTATGTTGGCCATACCATTGCGCCTGCCAGTGGTGATCAATTGGCTATGGCATTAGGTGTATTTAGCCACAACATTATGCCGGGTATTACGACAATCGATAAAGTAGCAGATGATGTGTACAGCCAACATTTAGATATTCGTACAGAACATTATCAATGTGATGCAATGGACATTGCATTCATTAACTCCAAAGGGTTTGGCGGTAACAATGCTACAGCGACTGTGTTATCACCGGCAATTACATTGAAGATGCTCGCAAAGCGGCATGGTGATGAGGTTATGGCGCAATATCAAGACCGTCACACTCAGGTAGCCCAAGCGCAAGCTGACTACCAACATCAGGCTGATTTAGGTCATTATGAACTTATTTATCGCTTTGGTGATGGCTTAATTGACGAAAATGACATTGAAATTAGTGAAGATTCAATGACAATTCCAGGTTTTGATAAAAAAGTTTTATTATCAAAATCAAACCCTTATCAGGATATGTTTTAAGATCAAGGCATGTTTAAGCACATTCTTGATTGCAAGGCGCTTTTAAAGCGCCTTTTTTAGTGCTATAAATGTTCCTATCAAAGGGAATTGGAGCAATTACTCATGATTAAATTAACTAAACTCGCTGTACTTTGTTCACTTATCGCATTACCTACTCAGTCTTTAGCTCGAGATGTCAATGACTTAGGCGTTGATGTTCAAGCTGCTACCTCTGCCTATATCGTTAAAAATACAAACCCCCGTTATCCCGGTAGTTACAATGGCTCTCGCTTAGAAGGCTGGGCATTAATGTCTTATGTGGTTGATACGCAAGGTAAGGCAAAAGACATTGAAGTGATCATGGCATCTGATACTCGCGGTAGCGAAGAAAACGCAGAGAAATATTTAACAAACTTAGAGTTTGCCCCCGCGACAAAAGAAGGCAAAACAGTTGAAGGTGGTTACCTGTTTTCATTTGAAGTAGGTAAGTATTTTAACGGGTACTCTAATGATAAAGCGAGCCGTGGTTTTATTAATGAATACGATGAAATCAATAAAATGCTACAAGCGAAAGAGTTTAAAAAAGCTGAATTAGCATTGGCTGAGTTATATAAAGATCATACTAAAAACACCTCTGAGCAGGCATTATTTGCTTGGTTGAAAAGCCAATATTATTACCATCAACAACAATGGTTTGGCTTTGACGAACAGTTATCTGTTGCCTATTTACTGCGAGCAAAACTGCCAACTGATATACAGTATTTAGTCGCTAAAAGTGCTCTACAATGGTACAGCTTTAAGGGCGATTTTAACCTTGCTTACAATGCAATTTATGCATTGGATAATATTGAAGGAAAAGCGTTTTCAGAAGAAAACAAACTTGCCACCATCAAGCAAATTGATGACTTATTAGCCCGTACACCGCAGATTAACTCACAAATCAATGTTTCAAAAGATAAGCTGTCTTATTTATCTTTATCTCGCGGTTCAATCAAAATTGAAGGCGCGAGCGATGTCTCTAAATTGCAGATCCGCTGTGCTGATCAAGTCGTTGATCTTGAAGCAAGTGAGTCAGTTAACTACGTTATTGATGAGCAAAGCAGACGCTGCGGTTTATTAGTTAAATCTGCAAACCCAGCTGAGATTAAAGTTAAACAAACTGGTTATGCTATCGTTAACTCAAAATTTGACGCTAGTTAATTGCTTACTTTAAGCGTTTTACATACTTAAGCGTTACGAAATTAATCAGTGCCATTAGAAAGGCGATTTCGTAACGACTAAATGCCACAGCAATGCCGATGAGTCCCATGTTCCAAATACTGGCTGCTGTGGCTGTTCCATACGTTGAATTCTTATTCTTCAAAATGGCGCCACCGCCAATAAAACCAATACCCGTGATAATCCCTTCGAGCACTTTTGATTCGGCTTCAGAGCTTGTCAAAACAGACATGCCCACTAATGCATAACCACATGATGCAACGGCAACTAAAGGAAATGTTCGAAGACCTGCACCATTACTGGTTTTTTCTCGATCAAATGCCATAGGGAGGGCAAGTAAGTAGGCAATTCCTAAATGAATTAAGTTATCGAGTATTTCATGCCAATCGAGATTAAAGTCCATGTTTTGATCCTTGCTATCTAGATTGTGATTGCGTTGCAATTTCAATACCCGATCAACAAATTGAATAAAATGAGGAAACTAGGGACATGTAGCCGGGTTTAAAAAAGGAGGGCTTGGTATAATTTGCGATTTTTACGCAGTGCTATGTCATTTTTTCAGCCTTTTGGCTGTTTGAATTTCAGCCATGCTAACAGTATGCTAAACACGCTGACTAAATAGGCTTCACATTGAAACATTCCATCTCCTCTCTTGAAAAGACCGCGCTTGCACTGTGTATGTTTGGTGCACTGATAGCTGTTATTTTACCTAGTGTTATCACTGAGCAAGTACAGCCGTTTGTACAAATGATTTTAAAATGGACAGGGAGCAGTTTTTTCTTATTGGTGAATTTTTTATTGTTTGCCATCATTATTTTAGCCATTAGCCCACTCGGAAGTCGTAAAGTGGGGGGCGAGCAGGCTGTGGTCGAGTATTCTAATTTTGGCTGGTTTGCTATGTTGTTTGCAGCGGGAATGGGATCTGGCTTGGTTTTTTGGGGCGTAGCAGAGCCAGCATTACATTCTCTCGACCCTCCACTTAAACAAAGCTTATACCCAGACCGACTAGCCAGTAGTCTCGCTTTAACCTTGGTTAATTGGGGCGCCCATGCATGGGGACTTTATGCGGTGTTTGCGTTAGTGCTTGGTGGATTAACGCAATACAGTGGTAAGTCAGGTGATATTTGTGCACCTGTTTTAACTGCTCTTGGTAATCAGATAGATAAGTCTGCAAAATTTACAGTGTCATTTGTTGTGAAATTAATTGCGGTAATCGCTATTTTTTTTGGTGTCGTCGGCACCATAGCAAACTCGACTTTACTGATCAGTAAAGGTGTAGAAATCGAGTTGGGGGTTACTTCAACATTATTAGTGGGTTCATTAATCGTTTGTTTGTTAGCCGTTATTTATTCGCTGTCGGTTAAATTTGGATTACGACGCGGGGTACAGTCACTGAGTATATTCAATGTGGTCTTGGCCTTTGCTTTACTAACCTGGTTATTAACTGTTGTGCCGATTGCGCCCATTATTAAAATTGCATTAGATGGAACTGGGTACTATTTACAGTTACTTGCGACCGGCACTTGGCAATTTGATAGCCAATTAAAAACGCCTGACTGGGCCATTCATTGGACATATAACTATTACTTTTGGTGGTTAGCGTGGGGGCCATTTGTTGGTGTGTTCCTGGCTAAAATTAGTCAGGGGCGCAAGGTTTGGCAATTTATTTTGGCGGTTGTGTGTATTCCAACTTTAGTCACTATTGTTTGGTTTTCGGCCTTTTCTGGTGCAGCAATTGAATGGGATAGACTCAATCAAGCGGGCATTTTAGTCGCAATAAAACAGGATTATAGCCAAGGCTTGTTTGTATTTTTTAATCAATTAGACTGGCAAGGAACCGTGTTTATTTGGGCAAGTTTGTTATTACTATTGATATTTGTTGCTACATCCGCTGACTCTGCAATTTTGGTCATAAGAGAGCTGGTTGGCTCTGAGCAAAATAACCGTGTGACACTCTACGCATGGTGTTTAGCATTATTCATATGCAGCTTTGCATTATTACTGTTACAAGATGAGCCGTTAAATCGTAGCGTCGCAATTTTAGGCGCTTTGCCTTTTTTATTAATATTCCTTTTACAATTAGTCGGATTTCTAAAAGAGTTTATTCGCGATATTTGTGATTAATCTACAGTTTTTTACAGTTAAATTACGCGTTTGTTATTATGCTTACAAAATAAGCTTAAGTGTATTGGAGGACCGATGCTTAAATCTCTGTATCTTATACTTTCTGTTAGTTTGCTCAGTGGCTGTACTGCAATCGGCCTAGTTGCTGATGGTATTGGTGGGCGCGCTAGCCAAGCACAGCCTCCAAGTGCCTATGCAGATAAAAAAGATAACGACCGAGTCAACTATGGTATGACCATGACAATGTTAGGTTATGAAATCGACAAAGCGATTATTGAAGGCTTAGAGAATAGCAGCAAAGATAAGGATGTTGAGCTTAAATGTCGTCAAATTAGTCGCGCAGTAAAAGAATGTGTTGAGGTTAAAGCTGAGCCGAAAAAAAGGCCCACATTAATGGATAGTTTTAATGATGAGTAACAGTCTAAAACTTGTCACTTTCTTATTTAGTTACCAATTAGTTGGATGTACAGTGGCAGGGTCATTAGTCGATGGCTATGCAAAAAACTCACAACCAACAAATCTTGCAACCACAAATGCAAATCAAACTAACAGAACTGTAACCGATGCCGACGGCTTTTCATTTGCAAAGTTAGGCTTTGAAATTGATAGCGCTGTTATTGGTTTACTCAAACCAGAAGAACAACAACCACAGTTAGTTTGTAGGCAAATCACACGCAGTATTAAAGAGTGTGAGGAAGCTAAGTCCTCACACTAAAAATGAGATATTAATCACAGATATTTTTGATGGAACATTAGGTGTTCATCAATAAAGCTGCTGATAAAGAAGTAACTATGATCATAACCCGCGTGCATGTTAATTTCGGCTGGGTAATCTTTCTCGTTTACGACAGCAAATAAGTGCTCAGTTTTGAGTTGCTCAGCTAAGAAATTATCAGCCTCACCTTGATCAATACGCATGGGTAAATAATCTTCAGCGACGGCTTTTTTCATTAATTCACAGCTGTCGTATTCAAGCCAACTTGCTTTATCACTACCAAGGTAATTGCTAAATGCTTTTTCACCCCAAGGGCAATTAATCGGGTTCACAATCGGGCTAAAAGCACTGGCGCTGACGTATTGTTTAGGGTTTTTAAGTGCAATCATCAATGCACCGTGACCACCCATAGAGTGACCCGTAATGGCTTTTTTAGACGTCACAGGGAAGTGTGCTTCGATAAGTGCAGGTAACTCAGAAACAACATAGTCGTACATGTTGTAGTGAACATTGTAAGGCGCTTGAGTCGCATTGACATAAAAGCCAGCACCTTGACCAAAATCGTAATTTTCATCGTCAGGAACATTTTCACCGCGCGGGCTAGTGTCTGGAGCGACAATCGCAATACCCAGTTCAGCCGCTTTTTTAAATGCCCCGGCTTTTTGCATAAAGTTTTCATCAGTACAGGTTAAACCTGACAACCAATACATGACGGGTACTTTATTGGTTTCGCTGGCACCAGGTGGTAAAAATATTGCAAAGCGCATAGCACAATGTGTGCTGCTAGCTTGGTGGGTATATTGTTTATGCCAGCCACCACTGACTTTTGTTGAGCTTATGTTTTCTAGCATAACCACATCCTTGAAACAAAGGCGCTAGGTTGATACCTAGCGCCAAATTAAAAGATTAATAATGAATTACAGAGCGGATACTCTTACCTTCGTGCATTAAGTCGAAAGCTTCATTGATATCTTCAAGTTTCATGGTGTGCGTAATGAAATCATTTAACGCAAACTCACCATTCATATAGCGCTCAACAATCTCTGGTAATTCAGAGCGACCTTTAACGCCACCAAATGCACTACCGCGCCATACACGACCCGTAACTAGTTGGAATGGACGAGTAGAGATCTCTTGACCTGCACCTGCAACACCAATGATTACCGATTCACCCCAACCTTTGTGACAACACTCAAGAGCAGAGCGCATTACATTAACGTTACCGATACATTCAAATGAGAAATCAACACCGCCATCAGTCATCTCAACGATAACTTCTTGAATTGGTTTGTCGAAGTCATTAGGATTGATTAAATCAGTTGCGCCTAATTTAGTAGCAAGATCAAATTTACTGGTGTTGATATCAACACCAATGATACGGCTTGCACCCGCCATTTTCGCCCCGATAATCGCTGATAAACCGATACCACCTAAGCCAAAAATAGCGACTGTATCGCCTTTTTGAACTTTTGCTGTTTTAGTAACAGCACCCATACCGGTTGTTACTCCACAACCAAGTAAACAAATTTCTTCAAGCGGCGCTTCTTTACTTACTTTAGCAAGTGAAATCTCTGGTAATACAGTGTACTCAGAGAACGTAGAGCAACCCATGTAGTGATAAATTGGCTGGCCATCTTTATAGAAACGCGTTGTGCCATCTGGCATTAAACCTTTACCTTGCGTTTCACGTACCGCAGAGCATAAGTTTGTTTTACCCGATTTACACATCTTACACTCGCCACATTCAGCAGTGTAAAGAGGAATAACATGATCGCCTACTTCAACGTGCGTTACGCCTTCACCGATGGCTTCAACGATACCGCCACCTTCATGGCCAAGGATTGCTGGGAAAATACCTTCAGGGTCTTCACCAGATAAAGTAAATGCATCTGTGTGACAAACACCGGTAGCAACAATCTTTACAAGCACTTCGCCTTTTTTAGGCATCATTACATCCACTTCTTCAATTGATAGTGGTTGATTTGGACCCCAAGCGATAGCCGCTTTTGATTTAATAAAATCAGTCATAACGTTCCCTTATAGTTGTTGGAAGTAAGTATTAAACTTAGTCTATTTTATTTGTTTCTCAATGAATGATAATCTCCGTTTTATTAAAACACTTTTACACTATGGTAATAATGAATCGTTGGCACGGAATTGATGAGTTTTTAGCGGTAGCAGAGACGGGCAGTTTTACAAAAGCAAGTAAACTACTGGGTATGTCAGTGGCGCATGTAAGCCGGTATGTGAGTCAATTGGAAGAGCGATTGAACACACAGCTGCTAACCCGAACAACGCGTAAAGTTGTGCTAACACAAGAGGGTCAAGTGTTTGCGCATCAAACAAAACAATTACAGCATGCCATGGATGATGCCACGGCACTGCTTGCAGAGCAGCAACTGACACCTAAAGGCAGTATAAAATTAACGGCACCTGTGATGTACGGTGAAAGCTATATCATGCCAGCAGTGCACTCGTTTATGCAAAAGCACCCAGATATTGAAGTGATCAGTCATTTAAGTAATGAGCAAGTTAATTTACTCGAAGAAGGGTATGACTTAGCAATTCGACTTGGCCACTTAAAAGATTCAACATTAAAAGCACGCCGTATTAGCCAGCGCAGACTCGTTATATGCTGTAGCCCTGAATATATTAATAATTTTGGTCAACCACACAGCGTCAGTGAATTACATCAACATCATTGCCTTATCGGTAATAACAGTTATTGGCGGGTAAAAGAGCAGGGCCAAGATAAGCACATTAAAGTGGCTGGTCGCTTAGCCTGTAATAGTGGTTGGGCATTGGTTGATGCTGCAATAAAAGGGTTAGGCATCGTGCAATTACCGGATTACTATGTAAATGAACACCTAGCCAATGGCCGTTTGACAGCCGTACTTTCGAATGTTGCACCTGAACCTGAAGGAGTATGGGGGGTATACCCGCCAAGGCAATTTATAGCAACCAATGTAAAAGCATTGCTAGACCATTTAGTAGCTAGTGTTCAAGTATCAGATTTATAATTATTTTTTACAATTTCACGCATCCCATGCTGGCTAAATGTATGCTAACATGGGCGCATATTTAGCCCTTGGAATACCCACAACTCATTATGTTTCAACCTGTTAGCCTTTTTATAGGGCTGAGATATAGTCGCTCCTCAAAGGGTAATGCCTTTATCTCATTTATTTCATTTTTCTCTATCGCGGGCATTGCTATTGGCTTAATGGCCTTGTTTACAGTTAGTTCGGTAATGAATGGCTTTGAGAATAACCTTAAAACCAACATGCTCGGTTTAATTCCTCATATTGAAGTATCAGCTGAGGGTAATTCGAAAGAAACCATGTTGCAGTTAAAGCAGCAACTAGAAAATTCTCAAGATATTAAACAAGTTAACCTGTATCGTCATGGTGAAGCCATTTTACAAACTAACCAAGATTTGCATGGTGTGTTGTTACAAGGGCTCTATGATGAAGGAAGCTCCCTTTATAACGTAAAAGATAAAATTGTTGCCGGTAATTGGTCCTTAGTAATGGACAGCAATTACCACATTGCAATTAGCCGCTATTTGAGCCGCAAATTGGGTATTTCGCTTGGGGATAAAGTACGGGTGATCATGCCTAATGCCAGTTCGTACACCCCACTTGGTCGAGTACCGAGTCAGCGCTTGTTTACCGTTGCTGCACTGTATGAAACACAATCAGAAATTGATATGTCATTGGCATTTACCAGTGGCTATTCGTTAGGCCGGGTTTTAAAGCTACCAAAATCAGCTGCGCCAAATTTGAGTGTGTCGCTATATGAACCTTTTGCCGTTGAACAAGTATTGCACTCTCAGTTAGCTATATTAAATGATTACGCTGTTACTGATTGGCGAGCTAGCCAAGGGACACTATTTGCTGCTGTGGCAATGGAAAAGCGCATTATGTCGATGTTACTTGGCTTAATCGTGCTCGTTGCGGTGTTTAATATCGTGTCAGCATTAACCATGATGGTCAGTGAAAAACAAAGTGAAGTCGCTATTTTACAAACACTGGGTTTAACTCCGTTACAAGTACAGCATGTGTTTATGATCCAAGGCTTATACAACGGTCTAATTGGTACCAGCATTGGTGCGTTACTTGGCGTGCTATTAAGTAGCAACATTAATGAATTATTGAATATGTTAGGCATCAATTTATTAGCCGGTGTGAGTTTACCCGTTAAGTTTGATGTGATGAGTTTGAGTTTAATTGCCGCAGGGAGTATCGCAATGAGCTTTTTAGCTACCTTGTATCCTGCCAGAAAAGCTGCAAAAGTGAATCCAGCAGAGGTATTACGTTATGAGTGATTTAGTTATCAATTGTCAGCAGCTTAACAAAGTATATCAAGATGGTGATAACGAAGTTGCTGTTTTAAAAGGGGTTGATTTAGCGCTTCAACAAGGTGAGATGTTAGCCGTTGTTGGTAGCTCAGGCTCCGGTAAAAGTACCTTATTGCACATATTAGGCACCTTGGATAATGCAAGCTCAGGTAAAGTTGAAATTAAAGGTCAGCAAGTTGCTAAATTAAACCGTAAACAACAAGCCAGTTTCCGAAATGAAAATTTGGGCTTCATTTATCAATTTCATCATTTATTAATGGAATTTACTGCCATCGAAAATGTTGCAATGCCATTATTAATTAAAGGCTTAAGCGCAAAAGCGGCAACCGAAAAAGCCCGTAACATGCTAGATAAAGTAGGGCTATCTCATCGTAGCGAACATAAACCATCGGCGTTATCAGGTGGTGAGAGGCAGCGGGTTGCAATAGCACGTGCATTAGTAACCGAACCTGCTTTAGTGCTAGCCGATGAACCTACGGGTAACCTAGATAAACAAAACGCTATTAAGATTTACGATTTAATCAAAGAGCTAAATACCAGCTTAAAAACCAGCTTTGTTGTGGTAACTCATGATTTAGAGCTTGCAGATAAACTAGGCAAAATTGCCTATTTAGACGATGGTAAGCTTGCTATTAAAGAGTCTCAGCATGTTGCTTAGTGCCTTTATTTCAAAACGATTTCGTGCCCATAGTGGCCAAAAAGACGGACAAAACGGGTTTGTTAGCTTCATCGCTAAAGCATCGACAATCGGCATACTTTTGGGAGTCGCCGTGTTAATTGTTGCGCTTTCAGTGATCAATGGCTTTGAGCAGCAATTAGTACATCGACTTTTATCGGTAGTTCCGCAGGTTGAATATGTTGCCCCTAACAAACCAATCAATAACTGGCAGTCAAAAGTTGCTTTATTGCGTTCTCAAGCAGGTGTTACAGGTGCTGCGCCATTTATTAGTGTTAACGGCATGGCACAATATAAAAGCGAGCTAAAAGCGGTTGAAGTGCGTGGTGTTAGCCCCGAATTTGAAAACCAAGTGTCGGCATTAAACCAATTCACAGAAGGGCGTTTAGTTAGTCAGTTACAACAAGAAGATGTACTGTTAGGGCAGCAAATAGTCAACCGATTAGGTCTTAAGATTGGCGACCCAGTTACCTTATTAATTCCCCAGATAAACCAGCAAAGTAACACTTTACTGGCACCAAAGCGGGTGAGCTTGAATCTTGCAGGTATTATAAAAATGGGCGGCCCAATTGATGAAACGGCTGCTTTCATTCGCCTTGATAAAGCGCAAAGTGTGCTGAGTTTCGATGAAAACCAAGTAACCGGATTACGATTACAAGTAGAAGATGTATTTGCGGCTCATCAAACAGCGATGCGTGTGGGGCAAGTTATACCAGATTATGTCTATGTCTCGAGTTGGTTTAGGACGCAGGGTAGCTTATATCAAGATATTCAAATGGTTCGCACCATTGTGTATATCGTGGTGTTTTTAATAATTGCCGTAGCGAGTTTTAATATCGTTTCTTCATTAGTGATGGAAGTACGTGAAAAACAAGCAAATATTGCGATTTTAAAAACCATGGGCGCACAAGATAGCACCATTTTAGCAACCTTCGTAATGCAAGGTTTTACACAAGCTTTAATTGGTGTGATCTTAGGCACTATTATCGGCGTAATGCTTGCGTTAAACATCAGTGAACTATTCATTTGGGCAAGTAACTTATTTGGCGATAACCCGTTGCAAGGTGTTTATTTTATAGAGTTTTTACCCAGTAAATTAGTTTGGCAGGATATCGTTATCACGGTGATTGTTACATTTGTTCTCGCTATTTTGGCAACCTTATATCCTGCGTGGCAAGCCACTAGAGTAGATCCGGCAAAAGTACTGGGTAATTAAGGAGAGTTTATGAATAAGCAAAGGATTATCGATTTTTGGTTTAATGAATTGGGCCCAGAAGCTTGGTATCAACAATCTAATGACATTGATGCATTAATTACACGTGAGTTTTCAGAGTGTCTTTTGCAGGTTATCGCTGGAGAGCATGCTGACTGGCGACTTGATGCCCAAGGCTCTTTAGCTGAAATTATTGTGTTAGATCAATTCTCACGGAATATTTATCGAAACACTGCACAGGCTTTTAGCCAAGATCCACAAGCCCTAAGCTTAGCGCAAAGAGCAATTGAACTTGGCTTTGATAAAAAATTACCTAGCTCTCAAGCGGCGTTTATTTATATGCCGTTTATGCACAGTGAATCGAAAGTCATTCATCAACATGCTGAACAATTGTTTAAAGGCATGAGTAATTATGAATTTGAACTAAAGCATAAAGTGATTATTGATAGGTTTGGTCGTTACCCACACCGAAACGCGATTTTAGGCCGTGAATCAACCCCCGAAGAGCTACAATTTTTAACTGAGCCTAACTCTTCTTTCTGATTTGAATGAATAGTAGGCAAGTAATTTAAAATGCTCTTTGATAGCCCGTAAACACTTGCACGGCGCCATTTTAAACCTTAAAGTGTCATAAATGTTGTAAAAGAGTAACCACCATGGAACAAAAACAAGCAAGACCATTAACACCAGAAGAACAAGCCGAAGCGCAAAAACAAAGTGTTATTTGGCAAAGAGAATGTTTCCAAAATGCACAAAAGCATTTAGCAGAAAAAGGCGTTATTCCGCAAACTGTTGTAGAAAAAGAAAGCCGTTTTATTGCGCCTTTAGTAGCTATTTGGAAATTTAGAGCACAAAACGGTAAAAGCTATTGGGTGATCACCGGTCGTTTACCAACCGATCATGCTGAGGCTGGTGCAGCTAGCAACGCGCGTGAAGTATTACGTTATTTCTCGATGCAATGGCAATTGAAAGCTGATCAGCTGATGCAGTCAGGTGCGGTAGATAAAACCAAAGTTGATTTCGCAAATCTACTCATCAATCGTGCTCATGGCTTATATGAACTTTTTGAAAAAGACGAAATGTGGCAAAACGAGCCAGCATAACTCAATTTGCGTAATTTCTATTAAAAAAGCTGAATAATGTTATTCAGCTTTTTTATTGATGCCAATTCGCTTAATGCACTAAAGTGAACGGCCTTGTATCAAATTGCTTGATAGGGCACAGCATTCGTTGTCTTGGAATACCGGCTTCCATAAATACTAAGCCATCTGCTGAAAAGCCATTACGTTTAAATCGATCAACTTCATTCAAAATACAATTAATACTGACACAGTCGCAGCCTTGTTTTTCTGCCATATTGACTAAGTATGTCAGTAATGATTTGTAAACTGAGCGATTGCGATGCTCAGGTAAAACGGCAATACGGCCAATGAGGCCATCACTACATAAACGCCCGGTTGCAACCGGGCATTTACACTCATCTGTAACGAGTACGTGGTGTGCTGTTTTATCTAGGTGATCAAACTCTATGTGTTTAGGGATATGTAATTCGCATACAAATACCCGTTCTCGGATTTGCTGTAAGAGTTCCTTGTCGATACTCCATTCAACTTCATCTATATGATAGCCCATAAACACACGCTCCTAACAAAACCAAATACCCTCATTTAAAAGTGTAGTAAAGGTTTTCAAGAAAATGTGATTATTTTTTGAACTATTTATGTCAGCTGCGGTCAGCCAAGTTTGATCAGTGAGCTTGGTTATCAATTCAAGCTCATCTAAATCATGCATGTAGTTAACGCCATTAATACTTAAAAGTATCTTATCGTCAATAACTTGGTAGATAGCTCGGGTACCACCTAAACGCTCAAAAACAACCTCGTCATCATTGATTAACTCGATGACATCATCTAATGAATATGGGTCTTCTAGCGGGGCTAAATCCATCTCATGCTTTGGCTGGCTCATACTGTTACCAAGCCAAGTCTTGAATACTTCGTCATCATTAATCGCAGCAATCATAAGCTGCTTTACTTTTTCAGCTTCAGCTTGGCTAAGTTCACCTTTTGAAGTACGCAATTTAAGCTCTGCATCACCATATCGTTGATTGCCAAGCTCAGTATCAATGAGGTGATCGGCAAATTGAGAGAGTAAATCGCGTTGATTTGGCGCTCTAAAACCCACAGAGTAATTAAGCGCGTTTTCAACGGCATAGCCTTCATGCGGACAACCAGGTGGGATATACAAAATATCACCCGGCTCTAACACACAATCGATCACGGCAGGAAATTGCTCAACTTGTAATAGGCTTTTATTTTGTGCGAATTGTTTTAAGTTCGCATCAGGTAAACCAACGCGCCAATGGCGTTTACCTTCACCTTGAATAATAAATACATCGTATTGATCTAAATGCGGTCCCACGCCACCACCCGGCGTAGAATAGCTGATCATCAAGTCATCGATACGCCAGTTTGGAATAAAACGAAATGGCTCCAGTAATTGCGCAGCATCGTTATGCCAATGGTCAACCGCTTGCACGAGCAGTGTTGCGTGCTTTTCAGTTAGCAAACTAAAGTCTTCAAATGGGCCATGGTATGCTTGCCAATCATCTGAGTGATTGGTGACAATGCGTGATTCAATACTTTCTTCCATGGCAAGGCCGGCAAGTTCTTCAGGCTCAATAGGATCAGAAAAATCCTTAAAGCCTTGCTTAATAAGTAATGGTTTCTTTTGCCAGTACTCGGCTAAAAACTGCTCTTGGGTTAATGAGTTTATAGTTAATTGATACATAACATGACCTAAACGAAGTGGTATAAAAAAAGCGAAAGGAAGGCCTTTCGCTTTTTAAAATCTTAGTTTGAATTTAAGCTAAGTTGTCGATGAACTCAACAGCACGACCGATGTAATTAGCCGGTGTTAATTTTTTCATTTCTACTTTTGCTTCTTCAGGTAACTCAAGACCATCGATGAAATCAGCCATGATTTCTTGGTTTACACGTTTACCACGCGTAAGGTCTTTAAGTTTTTCATATGGCTTTTCGATACCATATTTACGCATTACCGTTTGGATAGGCTCTGCTAATAATTCCCAGTTTTGATCTAGTTCTTCGAGTAAACGCGCTTCATTTACTTCAAGCTTGCTAACACCTTTTAATGTCGCTTGGTAAGCGATAAGTGTGTAGCCCATACCAACACCCAGGTTACGTAACACTGTTGAATCAGTTAAGTCACGTTGCCAGCGAGATACAGGTAGCTTTTGCGCAAGGTGTGCAAAAATTGCGTTCGCAATACCTAAGTTACCTTCAGAGTTTTCAAAATCAATCGGGTTTACTTTGTGAGGCATGGTTGAAGAACCAATTTCACCTGCAATTGTTTTTTGCTTGAAGTGGTTAAGCGCAATGTAGCCCCAAACGTCACGGTCAAAATCAAGCAATACAGTGTTGAAACGTGCAATCGCATCGAATAACTCAGCAATGTAATCGTGTGGCTCGATTTGTGTTGTGAACGGGTTAAATGTTAAACCAAGGCTTGTTACGAATTGTTCAGCGTGGCTGTGCCAATCGTAATCAGGGTATGCACTTAGGTGAGCATTGTAGTTACCTACAGCACCGTTGATTTTACCTAACATTTCTACGTTAGCAATTTGGTCACGTTGACGCTTTAAGCGCATGTATACGTTAGCAAATTCTTTACCCATTGTAGAAGGAGTAGCAGGTTGACCGTGGGTACGTGTCATCATCGCAACTGACTTGTACTCAACCGCTTTTTCTTTTAATGCATTTAGAAGTTGGTCACAGTATGGAAGTAATACTTTGTCACGCGCTTCTGTTAGCATTAAACCGTGAGATAGGTTATTAATGTCTTCTGAAGTACATGCAAAGTGAATAAATTCGTTTACTGCGTTAAGCTCTGCGTTGTCTGCTACTTTTTCTTTAAGTAGGTATTCAACGGCTTTTACGTCATGGTTAGTTGTGCGCTCGATTTCTTTAACGCGTGCTGCATCCGCTTCGCTAAAGTTATCAACAATGGCATTAAGTAAAGCATTAGCCTCGTCGCTAAATGCCGGTACTTCTGCGATTGCGCTTGCTGCAGACAAAGCTTGTAACCAACGAACTTCAACAGTTACACGGTATTTGATTAAACCAAATTCGCTGAAAATGCTGCGTAGTTCCGTGGTCTTGCTGCCATAGCGACCATCTACCGGAGAGATAGCGGTTAACGCTGAAAGCTCCATAATGACTCCTAAATTGTCTAGTTTGAACGATAATTAAATTGATTGTTTAGCAATGGCGAGGATTTTTCTTTTTGCAAAGAAAAAGTGACGGCGTTTACCGCCCATTTGTCGCCATAACACGGCACTACGAATTCCGGCCAATAATAGGGCGCGGATTTTGTTTTGCGTGAGCTGCTGTTTTAATAACTCTGGCTTGCCGTACACTTGAATACGATGCCCAAGGGGGCTTAGCACCGATGAGTAAATATCAGCAAGCGCTGCTACAACAGTATCATCTGTTATAGCAAAATGGTCGAGGCGACGTTTAACATCATCAATGCGACGACCTAATTCATTTAAACTGTTTTGTTTTGAGCTTAATGCGCGTTCTAATTGCATTAAACCACCTACATACTTCACGATTTCGACGTCTTTGTCTGCGCCGGCTGAAAGCTGTGCAATCAAAATGCGATAGCCTTCTCGTAAATTATGCTTACCTTGATACACTTCCTCAGGGCTATTTGGTGATGTTTCGACAATACAGTTTAGTAATTTCTCTAATTCGTGATCACTGCCTTGGCCATATTGCGCAACTTTTTGTACTTGTTTAGCAACTTGACACATGGCAGCTAAAGCCATGACTTGGTGCTCTGTCATTACTTGATCACCGAATCAATAATACCGCCACCTAAACAGACTTCGTCAGCGTAAAATACGGCTGATTGGCCCGGTGTAACCGCTTTTTGTGGCTCATCAAATAGTACGCGTGCCATACCATCTTCACCAACGAGTAAAGTACAGCTGATATCTTCTTGGCGATAACGAGTTTTAACAGTACAGCGTGTGGTCCCCTTAGGGCCTTCACGGTCAACCCAGTGAAGCTGGTTTGCATTTAAGCCATTACTGTATAGGCGAGGGTGGTCTTTACCTTGACCAACGACTAACACGTTACGTTCAACGTCTTTATCTACAACGTACCAAGGTTCACCTGAGCCTTCTTTCATGCCGCCAATTAACAGGCCTTTACGTTGACCAAGCGTGTGGTACATCAAGCCTTCGTGCTCGCCCACTTCATTGCCATCGGTATCTTCAATTTTACCTGGCTGTGCTGGTAAGAATTTTTGTAAGAAATCTTTAAATTTACGCTCACCGATAAAACAAATACCGGTACTGTCTTTCTTATCATGCGTAATTAAGTCTTGCTCTTCAGCGATGCGGCGAACTTCAGGTTTAGCAATATCACCAACAGGGAAAAGTGTTTGCGCAATATGCTCATGGCTTAGCGTGTATAAGAAATAGCTTTGATCTTTGTTGTCATCAAGGCCACGACACATTACAAATTTATCACCGCGTTGTTCGCGGCGTACATAGTGACCTGTAGCAATATAATCAGCACCCAGTGCCTGTGCTGCAAACTCTAAGAATGCTTTGAATTTGATTTCTTTATTACACATGATGTCTGGGTTTGGTGTGCGGCCTGCTTTGTACTCTGCTAAAAAGTACTCAAACACGTTGTCCCAGTATTCGGCTGCAAAATTTACAGTGTGAAGCTCAATACCTAGCTTGTCGCACACTGCTTGTGCATCTTGTAGGTCTTCAGCTGCAGCGCAATATTCATCATTATCATCTTCTTCCCAGTTTTTCATGAACAGGCCTTCAACTTGATAGCCTTGCTGCTTTAATAAATACGCTGATACTGAAGAATCAACACCGCCGGACATGCCCACGATGACTTTAATGTGACTATTTTCGCTCATAATATTCGCTGTCATTTTTTAACTGCTATGGAAAGGCCGATATTATAGCATGCTTTTAGACGCCCAAACCAGCCAAAATCACAGGGGTTATTGGTAAATCAAACTAAGTGGGTAGGCTTTACCAGCTAAATGATCTTCAATGCATTTTAAAACCAAAGGGCTTCTCAATGGCATGCTTTTAATTTGTTCAAGACTAAACCAATCTGCACTTAAAATGTCATTATCTTGGGGTGATGTTTCAACGGGCTCTGGGCAATTAAAAGCAAAGCTAAAACGCATATAGTGGACACCATTCGCGGCATGCAAATTATAAATGCCTACAAGGTGACTGGCATGAAGGCTAATACCCGTTTCTTCAATAAGTTCGCGATGAGCTGCTTCAGCTAAGGTTTCATTGGCTTCCAAATGGCCGGCAGGCTGGTTATAGCAAATCTCACCTGTGTGTTTATCGCGCTCTTTAACAAGTAAAAATTTGTCTTGGCTCGTGACAATAGCAGCCACTGTGACATTGGGTTTATGCATCAGGGTTGTTCACTACTTTAAATTGACCATTCTCTAAGCCATCAAGGGTATAGTTACCAATACTGTAACGAATCAATCGTAAAGTAGGGAAGCCAACATGTGCTGTCATGCGGCGAACTTGGCGATTACGCCCTTCGGTGATAGAGATTTCTAACCAGCTAGTTGGAATGTTTTTACGCTCGCGAACGGGTGGGGTACGAGGCCAAACGGATGGTTCGTCAATACGTTTAACCTTGGCAGGCTTGGTCATGCCATCTTTCAGCGCTACGCCTTTGTTAAGCGAAAAGATAGCCTCATCACTGACATTACCTTCTACTTGCACCCAATAAGTTTTAGCTGTTTTCTTATTGGGCTCAGTAAGGGTGTGTTGCAACTTTCCACAGTTAGTAAGTAACAAAAGCCCTTCGCTGTCTCTGTCTAGGCGTCCTGCTGCATACACGTCTTTAATAGTGATATAGTCTGCTAACGTCTTGCGGTTTTGATCATCAGTGAATTGGCAAAGCACATCAAATGGTTTGTTAAATAGCACCACTTTGCGCTGCTCAGGGCTAATTGCTTTTTTAACTTCACGTTTTTGTGTTGGTCTTGAATAAGTGCGACCGCTACTGCGACGTGGTTTGCTATTGGTTTTATTAACCATTAAATGCACCTAGCAGGTTTAGGTAAACCAGCAATTTTAGTCGCTTGCTTAGCGGGGCCTTTAGGAAACAGTTTGTATAAATACATACTATTACCTTTTTCTTCACCTAGCTTTTGGGCCATGGCTTTGACCAGCATGCGAATAGCAGGGCTGGTGTTGTACTCTACGTAAAAATCACGCACGAAATGGACAACTTCCCAGTGCTGTTCACTTAAGGTAATGTTCTCTTGTTCAGCAATAATAGGTGCGAGCTCTTCACTCCAATCATTTGAATCAAGTAAATAGCCTTGTTTATCTGTTTCAATCTGTTTGTTATTAAATTCAAGCATGGTTTACCAAGTAATCGTGTTCTTTGCGTTTATAGTCAATTCTACAAATTGCCTGTAGTCTAAGGCTGATTCATTATGACTAAGTGAAATATCGCGCGCTTCTGCATCTTCTTTCAGTAAAAAAAGTGCAGAAGAAAACTGTTTAAATTGCCTGCTGTTATAACATGCGTCACTGACAAGTAGCACAGAATCTTGTGCAGTAATCAAATTAGCGAGCATATTGTTGCAGTAATGCGATAAGGGTTTTGAAAAAATATGCAAGGTACTCAAAGTGTAACCACCTGATGTTGCTGTGCAATCAACGCTCGCTGTTGTTCAAAGTTAGCTACTTTGACATCAATCATTAACGCGTCTTTTGTTAAGTTAAAATCCATTAACGACTTTTCACATACATAAATGTTTTCAACATCGTATAACTCAAGGGTTTTAATGGTTTTAAAATAGTTTTTAATACCAAGTAATTCTGGTTGTTGATTTTTTTTCAAAGCCAAAACAGCTTCACCACTCAGAAGCCAGCTAATGTTCTGTTCGATAGCGGCAAAAATCAGTGTGGTATCGAGTGATTCACGAATATGCTGATCATCAAATGGGCCATGTTGACTTATTACTAAAATGTTTTTCATTTAAATTGCACCCATTTATCTGCTTCACTGACAAGCATCGCAAATTCAGCGAGTCCAGCGACGGTAAACACACCTGTATTAGCGGTATCTAAGCCACGCTTTTCAGCGGCCGTTACACATAGCAGTAGGGGAATGTTTTGCTCACTTAACGACTGCCACAAGCGATTAATTGGTAGCTCGTCACTGGCAAGTTCTAAATGGTTACTTGCGTGGTAAACACCTGCTTGATAAAGAAAAATAGCTGCAATCGAGTGACCAGAATCAAGACAAGCCTGTGCAAATTTAATCAGCCGTTGAGTAGTGTCGTGATCGGTCGGTGCGGTATGAAGAGAAAGTACAAATTGTGCCAAAACGCATCCAATAAAAAAGCCCCTAGAAAGGGGCTATTTTAGCAGAACTATTTAATTAGTCATCACTTGCACCAAGTAGGTGTAGAAGTGAAGTGAATAAGTTATAAATGTTCAGGTATAAAGCAACCGTTGCACGGATGTAATTGGTTTCGCCGCCGTTAATAATACGGCTTGTGTCGAATAAGATGAAACCAGACATAATTAGTACAACAGCGGCGTTGATAACCATAAAGGTAACTGAGCTGCCGATAAATAAGTTAACTAGGCTTGCAATAATAACCACGATTAAACCAACAGTTAAAAAGCCGCCCATAAATGAGAAGTCTTTTTTAGTGGTAAGCGCATAAGCCGACAAACCAAAGAAAATTAACGCGGTAGAACCTAACGCTTGCATAATAAGGAATGGGCCATTTGGCATTGCTGCGTAGTAGTTAAGCATTGGACCAAGCCCTGCGCCCATCAAACCTGTGAAAACAAATACCCAAGCAACACCTGACGCACTGTCGGCCTTTTTATTAACAACAAAAAGTACGCCGAATGCAATCAAGCTGAATACTAACCCCATAAAATAAGGTAGATTCATTACCATAGAGATACCGGCAGTGACTGCACTAAAAGCAAGTGTCATTGCGAGTAAAAAATAGGTGTTTTTTAAAACTTTATTGGTTTCAATAGTCGACATTACTGGTCTAGCAGTATTGTACGATTGATTAAACGCCATTGTTAGAGCTCCTTTAAATGAACTTATACGTTCGTTAGTTCCAATTGTTAAACTGAACTAAGCCTATCAAGAGTTATATATTTGGGCAAACTATTGTGGATCAATAGACAGGATAAATAATTGAAAAGTTCAAATCGATTATATTTTGACTTTAATTGTGTTAATACTGAACGATTTAGTTGTTTTTTAATCACTTAAACAGTTTTTTGAAAAAAAAGCTTCACAAGCACGGCCGCTTTATCTATTATGCACGCCGTCGGAGAGATGGCAGAGTGGTCGAATGCACCGGTCTTGAAAACCGGCAGGGGTTTGTAGCCCCTCTAGGGTTCAAATCCCTATCTCTCCACCATTATTTTTACTACTGGCGTAAGCGAGTAGGTTTTCGCATTCGGAGAGATGGCAGAGTGGTCGAATGCACCGGTCTTGAAAACCGGCAGGGGTTTGTAGCCCCTCTAGGGTTCAAATCCCTATCTCTCCACCATCATTGAAGCCGCTGAATTTATTCAGCGGCTTTTTTGTTTCTAGCGCTTTTTCTTCAGCCTGCAAATTACGACTATTGTCGATATTTCGCATTTCAACTAGTTAGTCCATGCTTATTACTTCTCGTATTATCTTTGTGAAATTAGGGAATTTATGAAACATCGTTTAGCAAAGAGTGTAGGACTTTCTTTATTATCGCCTGTGATCATCGGTTGTATCTTAGGCCTTTATTATGCGTTTACACTTGAGGGAAATGGCTTAAGCATTTTCTTTAAGCTTCTTGTTAGCGCAATAGCCAATGCACATATCGTTGGGTTAACTATGGCAGCCTTTGTCGTACCGGGATATTTGCTTATGTATAAGTATGCAAAGGTAAATTATTCAGGTGTATTAACGCTAGGTCTATTAGGTGGTGCCATCTTTAGTTACCTATTAAGTCCGACAACAGGCATGGAATTTATTGTTAATGCATTGATGTCTGCACTTGCAGCGGGTCTGTTTTTATTTGGTTTAAGACAGGGTCTTACAACACAATCTTCTCATCAATAGCAGAATATTTAATCAAGCTGACTGAAATTGAGGGCAAAATGTTTTTTTTTGCCCTTAAAAGGTTTCATTTGTCGTCTACAAAGAGTACCTTTAGCTACTGTATGTTTAATAAGAAGTAGTTTGGTATGCAAAAGCAAGATTTTTACCAGTCATTAGTTAAACAAACTGAGTCGCTAATCACTGGTGAATCAAATGTTATTGCCAACATGGCAAATATTAGTGCGCTGTTATTTACCTCTTTAGAGGATATAAACTGGGCGGGCTTTTATTTAATGGATTCACCTGAAGAATTAGTGCTAGGGCCGTTTCAAGGTAATCCTGCATGTATCCGTATTCCAGTAGGTAAAGGGGTATGTGGAACTGCCGCGCAAACACAACAAACACAACTCGTTGAAGACGTTCATGCATTTGCTGGGCACATTGCCTGTGATGCTGCATCGAATTCTGAAGTCGTTGTGCCGATTTTCAAAGACGGTAAAGTATTTGCTGTACTTGATATCGACAGCCCAAGCATTGCGCGATTCGACGCTGATGATCAAGCTGGTTTAGAAGCATTGGTAAAATGCTTTGAGGCAAATCTAAAATGAAAGATCTGCTAAATGTGCAAGATTACCTCTTTGCAATTGCTGATGTTGGTGATTGGGAAGGGGAAGAAGAAGTTGTTGCCGAAAGGCTCAACGACTTGATTCACATGGCTTGGGATCGTCTACCGGATGACCTTGACTGTGAATCAATTGATGAAATTATAAATGGTATTTGGGAACACCTTCGTGGTGATTTAGCGCTTATTGAAGCGGACTTCGAAGAGTTGACCGACTGGGTAACACACTATGTCGATTCATCATTAGATGAAAAGATGTAATAAAAGGTTCTAACATGGAAACCACAAACAAGCTAAAAGATATTAATGAAGTATTGGATTTCTTATACCAAGAATTTCCACAATGTTTTAAACAAAAAGACGGCATTCAACCGCTTAAAGTCGGTATCTTTAAAGATATTGCTGAGCGCATTGAAGGTTCTGAGAAAGTAAGTAAGACTCAGGTACGTCAAGCACTAAGAAAATACACCTCAAACTGGCGCTATTTAGAAGCCGTGACTAAGTCTGAGTTCCGTATCGACCTTGATGGTAATCAAGACGAAAAAGTGGAACAAGAGCACATTGAACACGCGCAAAAAGCGTTAGAAGAAAGCCGCGCTAAAATGGCGAAGCGTAAAAAGCCACAACGTCCACGCAAAGACGGTGACACAAAATCTTACAAAAAGAATACAGGTCATCACGCTAAATCTGGCGAAAAAGGCGCTAAAGTAAGTAATAAGCCTGCTAAAGCTGCTCCTGTAAAACGTTCAGGAAAAGTTGAACCTTTACCTGCCTCTGAGGTCAAGGTAAATAGCAAAGTTAAAGTTAAACTTGGCCAAGCACTTGTAAACGCAGTTATTACTGAAGTGAATAAAGATGAAGTTCACGTTGAGTTAGTAACAGGGATGCAAGTTAAAACCAAAGCAGACAGCCTGTATATCATTTAATAGCTGTAAAAAATAAAGGAGTTGTGTATGAGTAAAAAGTTTACGCTCATTCCGTTAGTCGCTGCCCTGTTTTCAGGTTCATTATTGGCATCGTCAGATAATCTGACAGAAAAAGATTTGCCAGTACTCAAGCAAGAAAGCCAACATAGTACAGCAAGCAAACGGGTGACAAACTTATTTACTCGTGCACACTACAAACCAATTAAATTTAACGATGAATTATCTGAACAGATTTTTGATCGCTACATTGAATCTCTCGACTACAACAAAAGTGTATTTTTAGCGTCTGACATTGCCTCGTTTGAGCAATATAAAGACCAGTTTGATAATGCATTGTCGACAGGTAAATTGGGTTTTGCCTTTGATATTTTTAACTTAAGCTTAAAACGTCGTTTTGAACGTTACGATTATTCTTTATCGCTACTTGAAAATGAAATGAAGTTCGATAATGAAGATGAGTACGTATTTGACCGTGAAGACGCTGATTGGGCAACAAGCCAAGCTGAGCTTGATGAACTTTGGCGTCAACGCGTTAAATATGATGCGTTACGTTTAAAAATGACCGGTAAAGATTGGCAGGGCATCAAAGAAGTTCTGACCAAACGCTACCACAATGCGCAAAAACGTTTAGTTCAGACAAACAGTGAAGATGCGTTTCAAATCGTGATGAATTCATTTGCACGAAGCATCGAAGCACATACCTCTTATTTATCACCACGACGCGCTGAACAGTTCAAGATGGATATGGATCTTGAGTTAGAAGGTATTGGTGCGGTGCTTAGCTATGATGAAGACTACACAGTTATCCGTAGTTTAGTGCCTGGTGGCCCAGCTGATAAATCAGAACAAATTAAAGCAGACGATCGTATTATTGGTGTTGCTCAAGAAGGCGAAGACTTTGTTGACGTAATTGGCTGGCGTTTAGATGACGTCGTTGATTTGATCAAGGGCCCTAAAGGCACAAAAGTTCGTCTGCAATATCTTAAAGGGGCAGATGCTCACGGCACACCGAAAGTGGTTGAAATTACGCGTGATAAAATTCGCTTAGAAGATCGCGCTGCAAAATCTGAAGTATTTGAAGCAAAATATTCAGACTTAACCAGCAAAATTGGTGTGATTGAAATCCCTGGTTTCTATAACAATTTATCGCAAGACGTTAAAGTTGAAATTGCGAAATTAAAAGAAGCTAAAGTCGACGGCATCATCATCGATTTACGTCAAAACGGGGGCGGTTCACTTTACGAAGCGACTCAGTTATCTGGCTTGTTCATCGACCAAGGCCCTGTTGTACAAATTCATACCCTGAATAATCGTATTGAAGAGCAAAAAGATCGTGACGGTGTCACTTTTTATGATGGCCCGCTAACTGTGTTAGTTGATCGCTACAGTGCGTCTGCATCAGAGATTTTTGCAGCTGCAATGCAAGACTATGGCCGCGCAATTGTGATTGGTGAACAAACCTTTGGTAAGGGTACCGTTCAACAGCACAAACCACTTGGCCGTGCTTATGACTTATACGATCACCCATTAGGTAGCGTGCAATATACCATTGCAAAATTCTACCGGATTAACGGCGGCAGCACACAACACAAAGGCGTGATCCCAGATGTATCGTTCCCATCGGCAATTGACCCATCAGAGTGGGGCGAGAGCCAGCAAGATAACGCATTACCTTGGGATAGCATCATCCGTGCTAAGTACAATTCGGTTGATAACCTAAAACCAGCGATTGCTTACGTTAATAAGCTTCATGATACGCGTATTGCCGGTGAGCCTGAGTTTGGCTATGTGTTTGATGACATTAAGCGCTACCAAGAAGAGAAAGACCGTAAAACTATCTCATTGGTTGAAGCGACCCGTCTAAAAGAGAAAGATGAAGGTGAAGAGCGTGCCTTAGAGCGTGCTAATGAACGACTTGTTCGCTTAGGTGAAAAGCCAGTTGAAAACCTTGATGATTTACCAGATAGCCTTGATGAACTAGACCCTTTCTTAGAAGAAGCGGCATTAATCACCCAAGATTATATAAAATATGGTCGTATCGCTAAGAAATAATTAGCAATTAATTAGCAATATAGATTAATAAAAAGGCGCATAAGCGCCTTTTTTGCTACCTAAAACAGGTCATATTGGTATAATCACAATACTTGGCTGCATAAGGCCACTGAAGTTTTGCGTCAAAGCTTACAATAATAATTAAACACGCCACATAAGACGTGTAGGAGACTATCTTTTGAATTCAATTGAAGAGAAGCCAATTAAACAGGCCAGTTTTTTAGATGCCTTAATCCCAATTACTGTGCTCGTGTGCCTATTAGGCGCTGCTGTTTATTTATTCGGTGATAATTCATCATCAGGTCCTAACCAAATCGCATTATTATTCGCTACATTTACCGCGGCATTAATAGGCTTAAAAAATGGTTACACCTGGAAGAAACTAGAACAAGCTATGATTGAGGGGATCACCTTATCCCTGGGAGCAATCATTATTCTATTAATGGTGGGTGCCTTAATTGGTACTTGGTTGTTATCAGGCACCGTACCTACTTTAATTTATTATGGTCTACAGATTATCAACCCTAGCTGGTTCTATGCCGCTAGCTGCTTGATTTGTGGCATTGTCGCTATGAGTATCGGTAGCTCTTGGACAACGGCTGCGACCATTGGTGTAGCGTTATTAGGTGTTGCAACTGGTCTTGGTCTTGAACAAGTTGTCACTGCGGGTGCGGTTATCTCAGGTGCCTACTTTGGTGATAAATTAAGCCCGCTTTCTGAAACAACGAATTTAGCGCCGGCAGTGGCAGGGGCTGATTTATTTGACCATATTCATCACATGCTTTGGACAACGGTACCAAGCTTTATTATCGCATTAATCATTTTCATATTTATGGGCTTTAATGCTGGCGGTTCAGCAGAAGCAGGTCGTATTGACGAAATCGTAAATTTACTAGAACAAAATTTTAATATTGGTTTTGAAATGCTAGTGCCACTGGTGGTGCTGTTATTTTTAGCAATTCGTAAGATGCCAGCTTTCCCTGCTATTTCAATTGGTGCAGTGCTAGGTGCAATTTGGGCTATGTTATTTCAATCAGATTTAATCAATAGCCAAATTGATGCATCACAAGGTCATGCTATTGGCTACTTTAAACTAGTTTGGACAACGTTCTTCGATGGTTTTAGCATTGATACTGGCGATGAAAAAATGGACTCACTATTAAGCGGTGGTGGTATGGCTGGCATGCTAACAACAACGTGGCTGATCATGACGGCCTTGATGTTTGGCGCTATCATGGAAAAAACCGGCTTACTTGATATGTTCGTTAAGAGCATCTTAAAAATTGCTAAAAGCACCGGCTCGCTTATCACTGCAACGATTGCAACATGTATTGGTACGAATGCAGTTGCAGCGGATCAATATATCGCGATTGTTGTTCCTGGTCGTATGTTTAAAGATGAATACGAAAAACGCGGTTTAAAGCCGGTTAACTTATCTCGCACATTAGAAGATGGCGGCACAATTACCAGCCCACTTATCCCATGGAACACCTGTGGTGCCTACATGCAAAGTGTTTTATTAATCAATCCATTTGATTATGCCATGTATGCATTCTTTAATTTAATTAATCCACTTTTAGCGATTGTTTACGCTTATTTAGGTATTAAAATTTTACGTATTACCCCAAAGCACCTTAAACAAGAAGCTAACGCTGAATAAACTATATAGGCCCTGCAGTGCAGGGCCATTTGGAGTCAGTTATGTCTACTACGACTAAACCTCAAGCTCAATATTTAAAAGATTACCAAGCCCCACAATTTTCAATCCAGCACATCAATTTACGCTTCGAATTAGCCCCTTTAAAAACATCAGTACAGTCAACAATGACAATCAACCGTACTGATGAGAGCAATGCAGATCTTGCGCTTGATGGTGTTGATTTAACACTTATCTCAGTAAAGGTTGATGATCAAGCGTATGATGATTACACGCTTGAAGATGAAAAGCTGATTATTCATAATCTGCCTGCAAGCTTTATTCTTAAAATTGAAAACCATATTGATCCACAAACGAATACTTCGTTAGAAGGTTTGTACTTGTCGGGTGGAGCTTACTGTACGCAATGTGAAGCTGAAGGGTTTAGAAAGATTACCTATTACCTTGACCGCCCAGACGTACTTGCCAGCTTTGATGTAACCATTATTGCCGACAAAAAGTACACTCATTTACTGTCTAATGGTAACCAAATTGAATCAGGTAACTTAGATGACGGTCGTCATTTTGTAAAATGGCAAGACCCATTTAAAAAGCCTAGCTACTTATTTGCATTAGTCGCCGGTGACTTTGACGTATTACGTGACCATTACACGACGCAGTCTGGTCGAAAAGTAGAATTAGCTTTGTTTGTTGATAAAGGTAATTTATCTAAGACGCCTCATGCTATGACGTCTTTAAAGAAATCAATGCAATGGGATGAAGAGCGCTTTAACCTTGAATACGATTTAGATATCTACATGATTGTTGCCGTTGATTTCTTCAACATGGGCGCAATGGAAAATAAAGGTTTGAATATCTTTAACTCTAAATGTGTTCTGGCGAATCAAGAAACAGCCACTGACAAAGATTATCATACGATTGAATCAATTGTAGGGCACGAGTATTTCCATAACTGGACCGGCAACCGTGTTACTTGCCGTGACTGGTTCCAGCTGTCGTTAAAAGAGGGCTTAACGGTTTTCCGCGACCAAGAGTTTAGTAGCGATTTAGGTTCTCGTGCGCTTAACCGTATCGATGCAGTTAAAGTCATGCGTACTCACCAATTTAGTGAAGATGCAGGGCCGATGGCACACCCAATTCGCCCTGAAAAAGTCATTGAAATGAATAACTTTTATACAGTGACTGTGTATGACAAAGGGGCTGAAGTTATTCGCATGATGCACACCTTACTTGGAGAAGAAAAGTTCCAACAAGGTATGGCATTGTATTTCGAGCGCCATGACGGACAGGCTGTTACCTGTGATGATTTTGTGGCTGCCATGAGTGATGCGTCTGGCATTGATTTAACGCAATTTAAGCGCTGGTATAGTCAAGCGGGTACACCTAAGCTCAATGTAGAGCAAGCGTATGATGAACAAAACCAAACTTTCACATTAAGCATTGAGCAGTTTGCACCTGATAATCAGCCTAACAATGCCTTATTACATATTCCATTTGCTATTGAGCTATTAGATAGTGAAGGGCAGTCGCTACCTCTTATAATTGATAATCAGGTCCAAGATTCGGTATTAAATGTCACTGAAAAAACGCAGCAGTTTGTTTTCGAGGGCATTAAACAGCGCCCTGTAGCAGTGCTACTCGAAGATTTCTCTGCGCCGTGTATTGTTAATCAAGATACCTCTGCTGCTGATCTATTACATATCATGCGTTTTGCTCGCAGTGATTTTTCACGTTGGGATGCGCAGCAGCGTTTATTTACCAATGAAATGAAAGCGGCGATTGCCAGTGGTGAAGCCTGTTTATCGGATGACATTTTATTCGCATTAAAAGCATTAATTGATCAGCGAGAAGGTGATCTTGCTCTAATTGCTGAGCTTTTAAAACTGCCTAGCTACGATACCCTCGCAGCAGAATATGCAGTTATCCCTGTTGATGACATTATTGCTGTACAAAATGCATTTGAATCACAAATAGCAACTCACCTAACAGAATCATTGGTAAATTGTTATAACGCGCTAGAAGATGATGGTTCAACATCTGCGACAGCTGTTGCCGTACGTGCTCTTAAGCAACTGTGTTTACATTATTTAGCGAAAACGAATCATAGCGACGTCAGTAGCCTCATCATAGAATCTGCACACAGTATTAATATGACCAATGCCCTTGCTGCATTGAGTGCGGTGGTAAAAGCAAACCATTCACTATGTGATACGCTGCTAACAGAGTTTGATGCAAAGTGGCGCCATGATGTGCTCGTTATGGATAAATGGTTTGCGTTGCAAGCAATGAAAGATTCTGCAACGAGTATCAACGATATTAAAGCGCTCTATGAACACCCAAGTTTTGACTTTGGTAACCCTAACCGCGTGCGTGCTTTAGTTGGCAGCTTTAGTCACTTTAATATCACTCAGTTCCATCGTGCAGATGGTAAAGGATACCAGCTGTTGGGTGACTTATTAGTTAAGCTTAATGATATTAATCCACAAAATGCATCACGTATGCTGACGCCATTTATGTCATGGAAACGCTATGATGAAAATCGTTCTGCGGCAATGAAAGCACAACTACAACGTTTAGCTGATTTAGATGGACTCAGTGATGATCTGTTTGAAAAAGTAGAGAAAGCACTCGAAAGTTAATGACAGAATATTATTTTGCATTGTATCTGAGTTACTCAGAATGTCTTGATTACTACCACGGTAAATATAAATCGGTGCAAGTCACAGAAGATGGTGGTAAGACAGTTCGATTTGCTGCCAGTCATTTACGTCCTTTTATTTCATCGTTAGGAATAAGAGGGCGTTTTAGATTAACGTTAACCGCAGATAATCAATTCTTAAAACTCGAAAAAATCAGTTAATAAAGCAGCTTCGGCTGCTTTTTTGTCACCTAAAAAGCTAATTTTTACTGTCCCCAATTCGCTAAATTTATTATATTTTTGTTAATTCGATTTGTTCTATTGTTAATTTACGTGTATAAAATATCTGGTATGACGTCTTACCAATACGTAAACGTCACATTTTTAAATAAATATTAACCGATTGAACGCGTTCCGTATTGTAATTTTAGCGTTTCGCTTCTATCGTTAGAAAGATACTAAAAACAACAATTTGATCACAAAACAACCCGTTACAGGGGGATGAACACAATGATAAAACGATCGCTTTTTGTTAAAAACAAAATAGCTTTGGGACTCGCTGCAGCTACACTCGGACTCTCAAGCACATCTTTGCATGCGGCAAATTTTGAGTTAGGTGGCTTCGACGTTCGATTTGACTCTAACTTTTCTTATGGTCAAAGCATACGAATTGAAGACCGTGATTTCCAACATATTGGTAAAAGTAATAATCCTTCATTTGATTGGACGGGTTATCACTCTGCGCTAAATCCAATTTATTCTTCTGCTGATGTATGGAACCAACCGGGTGCTTACTCAAATAATGGTGATGCAGGTAACCTTAATTTTGATAGTGGTGATTCATTTTCAAAATTATTAAAAGGTAACCATGAGCTATCAATCAGCAAAGATAACTTTGGTTTATTTACTCGTTTCATGTATTTCTACGACTTCGCCCTAATGGATGGTGATTTTGCGTATAGCAACCCAACATCAGGTAAAAAAGTAGACCCATGTGATGATGACGACACCAAAGAACAAGTGTGTGCTGATCTGCGTTTATTAGATGCTTATGTATGGGCAAACTTTGATTTAAATGAAGGTCGTAACCCGCTGTCTATTCGTTTAGGCCAACAAGTTGTTAACTGGGGGGAGAGTACTTTAATTTCTCATGGTATTAACGTAAACCCTGTTGATATCGATCGTTTAAAAGCCCCTGGTGCTGAATTAAAAGAAGCCTTTATTCCAGTTGGTATGCTTTGGGCGTCTTTAGGTATTACTGATAATGTAACCCTTGAAGGCTTTTACCAATATCAATGGCATGAAACGCGCCTTCCAGCGGCTGGTACGTACTTCTCGACCAACGATTTCGCATCTGAAAATGGTTATCAACAAAATATCCAATTAGGCTTCACGTCTAACCCAGATATCGACTTAGCATTCTTAACTGAAAGCTTAAATAATTTAGATGACATTGTTCGCTCGCAAGGTGTTGATCCTACATCAGTACAAGGCCGAGCAATGATGGCACAAATGTACCTAGCTTACCCAACTAAAGTGGCGTTAAAAGGCAAGGGTGGTGCTGGTAAAAACGAACCTGATGACGGTGGCCAATACGGTTTACGTTTAGGTATGTTCTTACCTGATTTGAATGATACTGAGTTAGCGCTATATCACATTAACTATCATAGCCGTCGCCCGGTAATCTCTGGTCAGGTTTCAAACTTTACCAGTGAAGCAATTGCTGCCGATATCGGTATGCTTTTAACAACAGATATCACTGAAGATAACGTAACAAACCTACAAGCATTCACTAAAGGCCAGTTAGAATACCCTGAAGATATTAAACTTTACGGTATCAGCTTCAATACCTCGCTAGGTGAAACAGCATTTGCCGGTGAATTTGCCTTCCGTCAAGATGAGCCTCTACAAATTGATGACGTAGAGTTACTGTATGCGGGTATGCCTGAGCAACTAGCTGTTGCGGGTATTCGTCCTGACTTTGCTGGTATTTCGCAAATGAGTCTTGGCGATGCAACAAGTGTTGTAGGTCCGGGTGAAGTTGCACAAGGTTTCATCCTGCGTAATACAGCACAGTTACAATTTACAGCAACACATCTATTTGGCCCATCATTAGGTGCTGATAGCTGGGCAGTTGTTGGTGAAATTGGTGGTGTACGCATTAACGATATGCCTGACTACGACGAGCTTCGTTTAAACGTAGCGGGTACTGGTCGAAGCGGTATCATGCAAGGCCCGTTAAGTGATGATTACTCAACACTTCATCTAGGTCTGTCTAATGGTCCTGAGACGAACCCATTCCCAACAGCATCGGCTTGGGGTTATCGTCTTATTGCGAAAGGTGATTACTACAACATTTTTAATGGTGTTAACTTCTCGCCACGTTTTGTGTTCTCACATGACGTGAATGGTATTACACCAGATCCAATGTTCTTATTTGTTGAAGACCGTAAATCGCTCGGTGTTACTATGAACTTCAACTATCAAAATGCGTGGTCGTTCGACTTTAGCTACAACTCTTTCTGGGGTGGTGGCGCAACGAATACTTTCTCTGACCGCGATTATGTTTCTTTCAATATTAAATATTCAATCTAAGGGTAAATTATGATTATTAGAAAACCTACCCTCATTGCTGCAGCATTTTGTGGCATTTTCACAAGCTCGAGTGTACTTGCAAAAATTACCGCTGATGAAGCGGCACGTTTAGGTAATGATTTAACGCCAATTGGCGCAGAAAAAGCAGCGAATAAAGACGGCTCAATTCCAGCTTGGACAGGCGGCATTACAACGCCACCGGCAAGTTATAAGCCAGGTATGCATCATCCTGATCCGTATGCAGATGATAAAATTTTATTCACGATTGATAAATCGAATGTTGCCGAGTACAAAGATTACTTGAGCCCAGGTCAAATTGAATTATTCAATACCTATCCTGACACGTTCAAAATGAACATCTATCCAACCCGTCGTAGCGCGTCTTATCCGCAGTTTGTATATGATGCAACGAAAAAATATGCAACGACAGCGGAATTAGTGGAAGGTGGTAATGGTATTAAAAATACCGCTGTAGGTGTTCCGTTTCCAATTCCTAAAGATGGTTTAGAAGCTATTTGGAACCACTTATTACGTTTCCGTGGTTTATCAATCGAGCGCTCTGGTGGTCAAGCAGCACCAACAGCATCAGGCTCTTATAACTACGTTGGTTTTGAAGAACAATTGTTAGTTGAGTATTCATCGCCTGAAGCGACACCTGAAAAACTACAAGAATCAAATATCTTGTTTAAGTTTAAGCAAAAAGTAACTGAGCCTGCGCGTCTTGCTGGTACTGCGTTATTAGTTCATGAAACCATGGACCAAATCTTAACGCCTCGCCAAGCATGGACATACAACTCAGGTCAACGCCGTGTTCGTCGCGCACCTAATGTTGCTTATGATGCACCAGGAACAGCGGCTGACAGCTTACGTACAACTGATGACTTTGATATGTTCAATGGTTCACCGAACCGTTACAACTGGACATTAAAAGGTAAGCAAGAGCTTTATATTCCTTATAACAGCTACAAGCTACACAGTGACAAACTGAGCTATGATGACATTTTACAAGCTGGTCATATCAACCCTGAGCATGTTCGTTATGAAAAACACCGTGTTTGGGTTGTAGAAGCAAATCTAAAAGAGGGCACGCGTCACATTTATAAGAAACGTGTTTTCTATATTGATGAAGATAGCTGGCAAGTACATGTAACGGATATCTACGATAACCGTGATCAAATGTATCGTGTAGCGATGGCACATGGTCTTAACTACTATGAAGTACCAACTCATTGGAGTACGTTAGAAGTTTACCATGATCTTAACTCACGTCGTTATTTAGCAATTGGTTTAGATAACCAAGAAAAAATGTATGATTTCTCTAAATCATTCAACGATAACGAGTTTACTTCAAGCGCATTACGTCGCGAAGGTCGTTAATCAAAATAAGGCACCTGCTAACAGGTGCCTTTTGCAATTCGCGTAAGTCATCAGGACACGCAATTGGTTTTCCCAGTGGCTTTTTTGACTTCTCTTTTTATCATTTCGAAGGCGATTTATCTTTATGAAGTATTTGCTTTATGCCTGTCTTGCTTATAGTGCTTCATGTTTTTCTCAAGACATGCCAGTAGCGCAACACGCCGTTAGCGCTGTTAATGCGAACAAAACTCTTCTTACTGACATTGAATTAGCAGGTTCACAGCTGGTTGCTGTAGGTAAACATGGTGTGGTTATTACAAGCTCAGATGCGCAATCTTGGCAACAAGCGAGTGTCCCAACACAAGTGCTACTCACAGCCGTTGATTTTTACAATAGCGACTTAGGCTGGGCATGTGGTCATGATGCAACCATCATTAACACAGTGGATGCAGGTAAAACATGGCAGTTACAACAATCTTTACCAAACATGGATAAACCGTGTTTGGATATCTTATTTACATCAGAAAAGCACGGTTATGCCGTTGGTGCTTATGGCATGTTCTTTGAAACCAATGATGGTGGTGAGCATTGGCAAAAGCGCTTTTTAGATAGTTTACTGTTTGAAGATGACCGTGATTATTTAAATGACTTAAAAGAAAATGATCCTGAAGGTTATGAAGTCGAGACAGCATCAATACTGCCACATTTTAATCGCATCGTTAAAGCCGGTGAGCGTTTAATTTTAGCCGGTGAAATGGGGTTGATGGCAGAAAGTGTCGACAATGGCCAAACATGGCAACGCCTCGAAGAGATCTATATGGGCTCTTTCTTTACGTTTGCGTCAACTGCAGATCAAGGTGGCGAAGACATCGTTGCAGGACTTCGTGGCAATATTTTTACTCGTCAAGCCGACAGTGATCAGTGGCAGCAAATCCCGCACAGCAATTATGCAACCGTGAATAGCGCAATTAATTACAATAATGAATGGCTATTATTTGCAAACAGTGGCGTGATTTTCCATATTAAAAATGATCAACTCTCAGAAGAACAAATGGCAGATGGTAAGTCATTACTCGATGGCGTTGTGTTTCAAAACAAACTGATTATGGCTTCAGAAAATGGCATTAAAGTGAAGGAGTTGAATCCGTAATGCGTGGTTTTTTAGATATCTTAGAAAGAGCGGTGTTTCGCCATCGCTTGTTCGCAATTATTTCTTTTGCTTTGATCACCTGTTTTTTATTATTCAAAGCAACGCAAATTCAATTAGACGCGTCGTTTAACAAAAATATTCCGCTCAATCATGACTACATGAAAGTTTACACTAAACACGAAAAGCAGTTTGGTGGCGCTAACAGTATTTTAATTTCAGTCTGTGATGCAGACGGTGATATTTTTAATGAAGAATTTTTTACTCAACTGAAAGCAGTTCACGACCAGCTTTACTTTATTCCAGGGGTAAATCGTCCGTTAGTAAATTCAATTTTTGCACCGAGTGCGCGTTTCGTTGAAGTGGTTGAAGATGGTTTCGCCGGTGGTCCCATTATTCCTGCAAACTTTACAGCAGACAAACGTGGGCTTGCGGTTGTAAAAGAAAACATCGAAAAAGCAAAAGTAGTTGGTCGCATGATTGCAAGCGACTACTCGTGTGCAATGGTAACTGCTCAGCTACTCGAGACTGATCCACAAACACAAGAAAAACTCGACACGTTAGCCTTTGCTGAAAAGTTAGAAACACAAGTACGTGAACCGCTAAGCACTGACAAGGTCAGTATTCATATTATCGGTTTTGCAAAAATGGCTGGGGATGTCGCAGAGGGCGCTAAGGGCGTACTGTTATTCTTTGCTATTGCTATTGCTTTCACATTTGTAATGGTTTGGCTGTTCTGCCACTCTTTAAAACTGACTATTTTACCGATTGCTTGTTCGATCATTGCTGTTGTTTGGCAGTTAGGTTTGCTGTCAAGCCTAGGCTTTGGTTTAGACCCTATGTCAATTTTGGTGCCGTTTTTAGTGTTTGCCATTGGTGTAAGCCATGGTGTGCAAATGATTAATGATATCGGTAAAAAAGTCACATCGGGCAGCTCAACCAGAGTGTGCTGTCAGGCAAGCTTTAGAGCACTACTTATTCCAGGTGGTATTGCTCTGTTATCTGATACCGTGGGCTTTTTAACTTTACTGACGATTGATATTGGTATTATTCGTGAGCTTGCTATTACCGCGAGCTTAGGTGTTGCGGTTATTATTTTCACAAACTTAATCTTATTGCCGGTTTGGGCTTCGTATATGCGCTTCGAAGGTTCAGTGCATATTCAAGCGGGTACACATACAGACAAACCGAATTTCTTAGATAAACTACGTGAACTGTTAGTTAAAGCAACAGACCGAAAAACAGCTGTGTTCATCATTGCACTGACAGCCGTGTTATTCGCTGTGGGCTATTGGCAAGCTGATAAGATGCGTATCGGTGATTTACATGCTGGTGCACCATCACTGCATCAAGATGCCCGTTATAACCAAGATACTTTCTTAATATCAGATAAATACACCATATCTTCAGATATCCTAAAAGTGATTGTTGAAGCCTATCCTGCAGCCTGTACTGAGCATGATGTGATGGAACGTATTAGTCGTTTCCAATGGCAAATGGAAAACGTAGCAGGGGTACAATCGGCTGTGAGTTTAAGCTCAGTTGCACAATCTGTGAATGCAGGCTTTAACGAAGGTAACTTAAAATGGCAAAGCTTGCCGCGAAACACCGCGAGCTTAGTGCAATCAACATCGCGTGTTGAAACAAGCTCAGGCTTACTTGATGGAAACTGTTCTGTCATGCCGGTGATTATTTTCTTAAATGACCACAAAGCAGAAACGATTGACCACGTTGTTGCTAAAGTTAAAGAGTTTGCTGCTGGCGAAGAAACTGACACGTTGAAGTTTAAACTTGCATCAGGGCCTGTGGGTGTAATGGCTGCAACGAACGAATCAGTATCAGCTGCACAGCTACCTATGATGCTTTACGTTTACGGCGCCGTAATCCTGCTATGCTTAATAAGCTTTAGAAGTGTGAAGGCCACAATCGCTGTAGTATTACCTCTGTACATCGTATCGACGTTAGCGCAAGCGTTGATGGTACAGTTAGAAATTGGCTTAACAGTGTCGACACTACCAGTTATCGCTTTAGGTGTTGGTATTGGTGTTGATTATGGGATTTATATACTGTCATCAATGATGGGGCAGCTAAAACAAGGTGTCGCACTGGAAGTTGCTTATCGCAATGCATTAGCAGAGCGTGGTAGCGCAGTGTTATTCACAGGTATTACCTTAGCCATCGGTGTCAGCACATGGATTTTCTCTGATCTGAAGTTCCAAGTAGATATGGGTATACTTTTGACCTTCATGTTCTTGGTTAACATGTTGGGTGCAGTACTACTTTTACCTGCAATTGGTAGCTTCCTCTGGACTGACCAGAAAAAATAATGTGAATAATTGTGCTCCAATATGGCCAGTAATGGCCATTTATATCTATATTTTGTGAATAGATGACCAAATAGCTGAAAAGCTTAAAATGATTTCATCGAAAAGGCTGTTTATTAGCTGTAAAAGAGTTAGAATTTACCTGACTCCACGCTAATAAATGGCTGTACAAATATTCTACTAATCGATAAGTAGTATAGATTAAGGAACATACAATGACACGAAATGAAGGGCAAGCCTCGGTTATCTTAGATAATGTCTGTAAGCTGATCCAGAAAAAAGTTCACGCTGATAATGTGTTACTCGTTGAGAAATTCGCCAAAGCCTTGTACAGCAATATGTCTAAAGAGGATTTGGCACATCGCAACGATAGTGACTTATATGGCGCTGCACTAAGCCTATGGAACTCGCTAGAAAAAAATAATTCTGATGACGCGGTTGTCCGTGTCTTCAACCCAGAAGTAGCAAAAGATGGCTGGCAGTCATCGCACACTATTGTTGAAATCATCGCGAAAGACATGCCTTTCTTAGTTGATTCTGTGCGTATGGCCATGACTCGCGCAAACATCGCTTCTCACTTATTACTTCACTCTCCGCTGAAAATCCAACGTGATAAAAACGCGAAAATCACGGGTATTTCAAGCTTAAAGGCTGAGCAAGAATCAACGTCGACAAAAACTGTGTTCTTTATCGAAATTGACCGTCAAACAGATGCAAAAGTGATTGAGTCTTTCAAAGAAGAACTTGAATCTGTGCTTGTTGATGTATCGATTGCTGTAGAAGATTGGCAGCCAATTCGTGACAAGTTGATTGCGGTAACCAAAGAGCTACCAAAACGCCATCATAATAATAACGATAGTGAAGTTGCTGAAACCGTTGAGTTTTTAGACTGGTTAGCAAAAGATAACTTTACCTTAATGGGTTACCGTGAATACGAATTATCAGCGGTTAAAGGTGATTATCAATTAAAAGGTAAAAAGGGCACAAGCCTTGGTTTGATGAAAAATTCAGATGAAGAGCACAGCCGTTTATTATCAGAATTACCTGAAGTTGCTCGTCAAGAAGCTCGTAGCAATAATTTACTGATCTTAACTAAGACTAACTCAGTATCTCGCGTTCATCGCCCAGCTTATATCGATTACGTAGGTATTAAGCGTTTTGATGACAAAGGCAATGTAATTGGTGAAGACCGTTTTATCGGTTTATTCTCATCAAGCTTCTACAACAACAGCGCTGCTGATGTACCGGTACTAAAAAGTAAAATTAACCGCATCATGGAGATGTGTGATTTCGCAAAAGGTACACACGCATACAAAGCGGTATTAAACATTCTGGAAACGTATCCACGTGATGAACTTGTTCAAGCACGTGAAACAGAACTACTTGAAGTTGCGATGGGTGTATTGCAAGTTCAAGAGCGTGATATGTGTCGCTTGTTCGTTCGTAAAGACGCTTATGGTCGTTTCTTATCTTGCATGGTTTACGTACCACGTGAGCGCTACAACACGGCTCTTCGTCGTGAAACGCAACGTATCTTAGCCAATGCATTTAATTCTGACGATAAAGTCGAATTTACTACTTTCTTCTCTGAGTCAACATTAGCCCGTACACACTATACGGTGCGTGTGACTGACAATAATATTGAATATAACGTGAAAGACATCGAAAACAACCTAATTGAAGCTGCCCGTACATGGGAAGATAGACTCCAATCTGCACTCTTAGAAAGCGCAGGTGAAGCACGTGGTAAAGAATTAAACCGTAAATATGCGCAAGCGTTTGCAAGTGCGTATAAAGACCAGGTTCTACCAAGTGCAGCGGTTGTTGATATTGAAAAACTTGAACTTCTGAATGACGAAAACAAACTAGAAATGTTGTTCTATCGTCCACAAGAAGAAGCAAATACCAACGTAGTTCGTTTAAGCTTATTCCATAAAGATGAGCCAATCCACTTATCTGACGTCATGCCAATGTTAGAAAACTTTGGTTTACGTGTCGTGGGTGAAACGCCTTACTCAGTTAAAACAACTGATGGTAAAGTTAATTGGATCATGGACTTCACCATGCTAATTGACAACAAAGGCATTGCTGACTTTGATAAAGTTTCAGCGCGTTTCCGTGCTGCATTAACAAATGTGTGGAATAACCGTTTAGAAAACGATGGTTTCAACCGCTTAGTATTAATGGGTGGTTTAACGGGTCGCGAAGCGTCTATTCTTCGCGCCTATGCAAAATACATGCGTCAAATTGGTGTAACGTTCTCACAGACTTACATTGAAAGCACATTTGCAAATTACCCACACATTGCATCGCAAATCGTAAACTTATTCACTAAAAAGTTCTCAGTTAAGAACCCTGGCAGTGAAAAAGTTTTAGAAAAGCTAATCGCACAAATTTATTTAGAACTTGAAAACGTAGCGAACCTGGATGATGACCGTATCATTCGTTTATACGTAGACATGATCATCGCGACACTAAGAACGAACTTCTTCCAAAAAGAAGCGGATGGCCAATTTAAGTCATATGTATCGTTCAAGGTTCAGCCTTCTATGATCCCAGAAATGCCATTACCGCTTCCAGCGTTTGAGATTTTCGTATACTCACCGCGCGTTGAAGGTGTGCATTTACGTGGTGGTAAAGTTGCGCGTGGTGGTTTACGTTGGTCTGACCGTCGTGAAGATTTCCGTACTGAGGTACTGGGTCTTGTTAAAGCGCAACAAGTTAAAAACACGGTTATCGTGCCAGTAGGTTCTAAAGGTGGTTTCGTATGTAAACAGCTACCGACAGACCGTGAAGCGTTCTTTAAAGAAGGCCAAGAGTGTTACAAAATCTTCATCCGTGGTTTATTAGATATCACAGATAACATCGAACGTGGTGAGATTGTGCCACCAGTTGATGTTGTTCGTCATGATGAAGATGATCCGTATTTAGTAGTTGCTGCCGATAAGGGTACTGCGACTTTCTCTGATATCGCTAACGGCATCGCAAATGAATATAACTTCTGGCTAGGGGATGCATTCGCATCTGGTGGTTCAGTTGGTTATGACCATAAGAAAATGGGTATCACTGCTAAAGGTGGTTGGGAATCTGTTAAACGTCATTTCCGCGAAATGGATATTGACTGTCAAACAACAGACTTCACTGTTGTGGCTATCGGTGACATGGCAGGTGATGTATTTGGTAACGGTATGCTGCTTTCTAAGCACATTCGCTTACAAGTTGCATTTAACCACATGCATATCTTCGTTGATCCAAACCCAGATGCAGCGGCATCTTACCCAGAGCGTGAGCGTTTATTCAATCTACCGCGTTCTTCTTGGGAAGATTACAACAAAGACCTTATTTCACAAGGTGGTGGTGTATTCTCTCGTGCGGCTAAATCAATTAGCTTAAGCCCTGAAATGAAGAAAATGCTTGGCACTAAAAAAGCAAGCATGACACCTAACGAGTTAATCAAAGCTGCACTGATGATGGAGTTTGATTTACTTTGGAATGGTGGTATCGGTACTTACATCAAGAACTCTAAAGAGACAGATGCTGATGTGGGTGACCGCGCGAATGATGCACTTCGTATTAATGGTTCTGAGCTTGGTGCGAAGATCTTAGGTGAGGGCGGTAACTTAGGTGCGACGCAACTTGGTCGTATCGAATTTGCTGCGAAAGGCGGTCGTGTTAACACTGACTTCATCGATAACGTAGGTGGTGTTGCGTGTTCAGATAACGAAGTAAACATTAAGATCTTACTGAATGGTCTAGTTGCTGAAGGTGACTTAACGCGTAAACAACGTGATGAGTTACTTTATTCAATGACTGATGAAGTGTCTGAGTTAGTATTAAAAGACTGTTATCGTCAAACACATACCTTATCGATTACACAATCAAAAGGTACATCAACGCTTAAAGAAAAAGTACGCTTTATCCATGCCCTTGAAAAAGACGGCAAGCTTAACCGTGCAATCGAGTTCATCCCAACAGATGAAGAACTTGCAGAGCGTGCAGCAGCGGGTAAAGACTTAACTCGTCCAGAGCTTTCTGTACTTGTTTCTTACGCGAAAATGGTTCTTAAAGAGTCTCTAGTGGTTGATGAAATCACAGAAAACCCTTATTACCGTCAGTTATTAGTTAATTCATTCCCGGTACCACTTCGTGAGAAGTTCAACGATGCAATGGATAACCACCCACTTCGTAAAGAGATTATCGCAACGAAACTTGCAAACAACATCGTTAACGATATGGGTCTTAACTTTATGGTTCGTATGCACGAAGAAACAGGTGCTAACGAAGCTGAAATCGCACTTTGCTACTCAATTGCAAAAGAAGTGTTCCAGATGCCAGAAACATGGTCATCAATTGTTGCACTTGATAATAAGATCCCAGCAGCTGTACAAACAGAAATGCTATATCAATTACGTCGTACGGTTCGTCGTGCAACACGTTGGTTCTTACGTCATCGCAATAAAGCACAAACGATTGAGCAAGCAATTGAATTCTTTGCACCAACATTTGCTGATTTAAGTGAAAACTTAAACAGCTACATGGTTGAAAAAGAAAGCGAGCGCCTAGTTAAAGCGGCAGATAAGCTAATTGACAGCAATGTACCAAAAGCACTTGCAACACGTATTGTGTCACTCTCAAGCTTATTCTCTGTCATGGACTTAGCTGAAATCGCTAACAATTCAGAGCGTAGCATTGATATGGTTTCTAACACCTACTTCAAGTTAGGTGCGCGTATGGGCTTACATTGGTTCCTTGACCAAATCACCAACCAACCAGTTGCGAACCACTGGCAAGCACTTGCTCGTGCTTCTTACCGTGAAGAGCTGGATTGGCAACAACGTACATTATCAGCTGTGGTACTTAATAGCTTTGCTGCAGACAGCAAAGACATTGATGCACAAATTGATGAGTGGATGGATAACCAAGATCTACTATTACAACGTTGGAAGCAGATGCTATCTGAGTTCAAAACATCGCAAAGCCATGATTTTGCGAAGTTCTCAGTGGCACTTCGTGAACTAATGTTGTTAAGCCACAACTGTGACACTTCCAAATAAGTGAAAAGTCGTTAAAATACATACCCCAGCTCGCTGGGGTATTTTTTTGCCCTTAATTTGCAATGGTCCGTTTACAAACGGCTACCTTGTTTATTTTTACCTAAGGAACAAACCATGTTTTATGATCTAGCTCGCCGTTTTATGTTTACCCGTGATGCGGAGTGGGCTCATGAATTTGCACTTAATAATTTACGCCGATTTGCTCATACGCCATTGAGTGCTGCGTGGTCACAAACTGTCCCTAATAAACCCGTTAACTTTTTAGGTTTAGAGTTTAAAAACCCAGTAGGTTTAGCGGCAGGCTTAGATAAAAATGCCGAGTGTATTGATGCATTTTCGCAAATGGGTTTTGGTTTTGTTGAAGTAGGCACTGTTACACCACGTCCTCAAGCGGGTAATGACAAACCACGTATTTTCCGCTTACCTGAATCAAATGCGATTATTAACCGCATGGGCTTTAACAATAAGGGCGTTGATAACCTAGTTAACAATGTTAAAGAAGCGAAATACGACGGTATTCTAGGTATTAATATTGGTAAAAATAAAGATACACCAAACGAGCAGGGTAAAGATGACTACATCCACTGTATGCGCAAAGTATTTGAGCATGCATCATACATCACAGTAAATATTTCTTCACCGAATACGCCAGGCCTTCGTGACTTACAATATGGTGAGGCGCTGGATGACTTATTACAAAGCTTAAAGAACGAGCAACTTGATCTAATTGCTAAACACAACAAACAAGTGCCAATGCTGGTTAAGATCGCCCCTGATCTTGATGAAGTGCAAATTGCCCAGGTAAGTGAGTCATTGATCACAAATAAGATCGATGGTGTTATTGCAACAAATACGACGCTTGAGCGTGCGGCAGTACAAGGCCAACAATACGCAAACGAAGCGGGAGGTTTATCTGGCCAACCAGTACGTCAGCGTTCAACCCACGTGGTTAGTGAGCTTAAGCGTTTAACTGATGGTAAGTTACCTATCATTGGTGTGGGTGGTATTGATGATGCGGATTCTGCAAAAGAGAAATTTGCAGCGGGTGCAGACCTTGTTCAAGTTTACACTGGATTCATTTATAAAGGCCCAGAATTGGTAAAAACGATCCTAAATAGCTTATAAGGATCAGTTATCTAAGCAATTGATCATTAATAAAATGTTCTAAGAAATCATTTTATTAATGGTCTGCTTTAGTTATAATTTACGATTAAGCGCACAGTATTTATTCGTTAGGGAGGAGACATGTTACAAGCATCTAAGCAATGGAAATGGCTTGCTTGTGCGAAAAATAATCGTCTTTTGGTTGACCTTGACCAAGATATGCAACTGTGCACGCCTTATAAACTTCGCCAACTCACTGATGCAGTATTAGAACAACCAAACTTCAGCCTTGAAGATGCGGCTTTCTATCAGCAAGTTTATCAATACCTCGAAACATTCTCACTGTGGAACCCAGCACAGCTTTGTCAAATTGCCCTTAACGCTACAGCGGTTAAATTTCATTTAAAACCAGTACTTGCAAAAAGTTGGTTCTTTCATGAGTATCATGGCAGCCAGCCAAGTGTCGAAGCTGTAGTGAAATTGTGCTCACAGGCACAAGAAGGGGAGTTTTTAATTGTTGACCATTCAAGTGAAGCGTCGGTATGTATTAACCTAAGCCAACACTTTCAACTAGACGAAAACCTTTCTCTTGAACAGTTTGAGGCTATTAAGGTTTTAAATAACCGTATCCATCCTGTTTATATTCAACAAAAACAGTTCAAATCAGCCTAGGGCGTGTTGACCTTTGTGAATTAAAATTTGTTCACTCTAGGGGCGATTTAATCGCGGCGCGAGATTTGTAACCTAGTGGGCTAAGTAAAAATCGAGCAACAAAGAGTTAATCGCCCCTAGGAAGAACCCGAAGGGCAGCGCGTGTTTGGCATTTATGCTGCGTTATCGCCTATTTATGGGAAACAATCACACTACATAGGCTCTGCCTTGCCAAAATACCAAACACACTGCTGCAAAATTAATCAAAAAAAGTCAACACGCCCTACTATCCCTGCAAATGTTGGCGTTTTTGTTCGCCAAGCTATGCTATAATCCTGCGCAATTAGCATTTAAGGGTTTTTACTTTGCAATTTATCGCACTTACTTCTATCGGAATAGAAAATTTACTTGTTGATGAGCTTACTACACTCGGTGCAGAAGTCTCTAAACAAACCGTGGGCTCTGTACGTTTTGAAGCAGATAGCTTATTAGCACAGAAGATTTGTTTATCGAGCCGTTTTGCGACTCGTATCATGATGCTGATAGAAGAAAAGGAAGGCGTAAAAGACAAAGACAGCCTTTATCAATTTGCGCGACTGCAGCCTTGGCAAGAGTGGTTTGGTCCTAAACAAACTTTCGCTGTTGATTTTAGCGGCACCAATAACGATTTAAAAAATACACAATTTTCAGGTCTTGTTGTAAAAGATGCGATTGTTGATTATTTTGCAGATTTATTCGAACAACGCCCAGATGTTGATAAATACAATGCCAATGTTCGTGTTGTAGCAAGGTTGAACCGTCAAGGTGTTGCGCTTTATATAGATTATTCTGGCCCGCGTTTATCTGAGCGTGGTTATCGTCAAGATCAAGGTAAAGCGCCAATTAAAGAGCACTTAGCAGCAGCACTAGTGAAACGAAGTGGCTGGCTTGAAAACGTACAACAACCTTTGTTCGATCCATGTTGTGGTTCAGGTACTATTTTAATTGAAGCTGCAAGCATGGCGCGCAATGAAGCGCCGGGGTTATTCCGCGAAGGTTTTGCCTTTGAGCGTCTACCAAGTTTCCGTATTCAAAAGTACAAAGAATTAAAAGCTGAATTAACGGCACAAATTACTGATCCTAAACTTTGGCTTATTGGTCATGATATTGACGGTAGTGTTATTGCAAAAGCGCAAGAAAACGCAGAGCGCGCAGACCTTGGTAGTGTGATTAAATTTAAACAAAGCGATGCGACTAAACTAACGTCTGTTGCAAAACTTCCTGGTGTAGTGATTTCAAACTTACCTTATGGTGAACGATTAGGTTCAATGGCGGAGCTGGTGAACTTACACCGTAGCTTAGGTGTAGGCTTTAAAAAGCACTTTAATCATTGGAAACTTGCTTTGCTTGGCACCGATGAAAGCTTATTTAAGCTATTAAAATTAGTTAAGTTAAAACGCTATAAGTTTAAAAATGGCCCGTTAGATGTGGTATTAAATCTATACCAATTAGATGATAAACAAGTAGAACTTAGTAAAGAAGATAAACCTGCTCTTAATTTTGAAGGTTCAACAGCGTTTGCAAATCGTTTAAAGAAAAACAAGCAAAACTTAAAGAACTGGTTAAAGCAAAATGAAGTAAGCTGTTATCGTGTTTATGATGCGGATATTCCAGAATATAACGTAGCTGTTGATGTATACGATGATTCAGCGGTTATTTTTGAATACGCTGCGCCAAAAGAAATTGATGACAATACAGCACAAAAACGTCTACAAGATGTGATTAGTCTGACTGCTGAGCAGTTAGAAATTGCCCCTGAAAATATTGCGGTTAAAGTGCGTAAAAAGCAAAAAGGTGAAGAGCAATATACCAAGGTATCAAAGCAAAATCGCACACAAGTGGTAGAAGAATTTGGTGCGAAATTTAAAGTGAACCTATTTGATTACCTAGATACGGGTTTATTTTTAGATCACCGCTTGGCACGTCGTTATATTCAACAAAACGCACAAGGTAAACGTTTCTTAAACTTGTTTGCCTATACTGGCAGCGCATCTGTACATGCTGCTGTTGGTGGCGCTAAAGCCATTACCACGGTTGATATGTCGAAAACTTATTTAAAGTGGGCACAAGAAAACTTTGCGCTTAATGACATAAGTAATACACGTTATCGTTTTGAACAAGCTGATTGCTTGAAATGGCTTGAGTATGCTCAAGGTCAATACGATTTAATCTTCTTAGATCCACCGACGTTCTCAAATTCAAAACGTATGAAAGATGCATTTGATGTACAACGTGACCATATCAAACTACTTACTTGGGTTAAGAAAATCTTAAGCCCGAATGGTACGCTTATATTCTCAAACAATAAGCGTGGCTTTAGCATGGATGAAGTCGGGTTAATGGGCCTAGGTTTGAAAGCAGAAAACATTTCTGACAAGACCTTATCACCTGATTTTAAGCGTAATAAGCAAATTCATAATAGCTGGCTTATTACCCATGGCTAATTTTACCCTGTACCACACTGATGGCTGTCATCTGTGTGACATGGCCGATGAATTATTAATTGCTACAAACGCTTCGTTTGTAGCAAAAGACATTATGGACAGTGAACAGCTGATTGAACTTTACCAAACCAGTATTCCGGTTGTGGAATCTCATCAAGGCAAGAAATTATTTTGGCCTTTTGATGCTGAGCAATTAGCGCAATTTATTGCTGATAATAAAGAATAAGAGTAGTAATCACGATGGATTTAATCAGAATAGCCAAAGCTCAACTCGCTTATGGTACGCATCCGCTACTAGATGATGCCGATGCCGTTATTGAGTCAGGTGAGCGCGTTTGTATCGTTGGTCGAAACGGTGCAGGTAAATCAACACTATTAAAAGTACTTGATGGCCAAGTGACATTGGATGATGGTGAAATCAACCAATTAGGCGGTATTCGCATTTCACGTTTAGAGCAAGATCCACCAAAAGGGGCGGCAGGCTCAGTATTTGATTATGTCGCGCAGGGCATGCCTGACATTGCTAACTTACTGATAGAATATCACCAAGTTAGTAATCAAATGCAGACAGATTATAACGATAAATTACTTAACAAATTAGAGCGTTTATCTAATCAATTAGAAACCGTTGATGGCTGGCGTTTTGATACCCGTATTCAGCTCGTTTTATCTCGCTTAGAGCTAGACCCAGAAGCCAAGCTGGAATCATTATCGGGTGGTTGGCTACGTAAAGTTGCTCTTGCACGAGCCTTGGTTAGTGAACCTGATTTACTGCTACTTGATGAGCCTACCAACCACTTAGATATGAGTAGTGTTATTTGGCTTGAGCAGTTTTTAAAAGAGTTTAAAGGCGGTATCGTTTTTATTTCTCACGACCGTGCATTCATTCGAGCAGTTGCAACCCGTATTCTTGATTTAGACCGTGGTAAGCTGGTTTCGTACCCTGGCGATTACGCGACGTACCTTGAACAAAAAGCGCATGATCTAAAAGTAGAAGAAACACAAAACGCATTATTTGATAAGCGCTTAGCAGAAGAAGAAGCGTGGATCCGCCAAGGTATCAAAGCACGTAGAACGCGTAATGAAGGCCGTGTACGCGCTTTAAAAGAGTTACGTAAAGAGCGTAAGCAGCGTGTTGATCAAGTTGGTAAAACTGATTTCAATATTGAAACAGCGGATCGTTCAGGTAAATTAGTATTCGAAGCGAAAAACATCTGTCATGCATTTAAAGATAAAGTGATCGCGAAAGATTTCTCGACCCTTGTTATGCGTGGCGATCGTGTTGGCCTGGTCGGACCCAATGGTATTGGTAAAACAACACTGCTTAAAATTTTATTTGGTGACTTAACACCTGATAGCGGCAGTGTTAAGCAAGGTGTTAACTTAGAGTTTGCTTATTTTGACCAGTATCGTCAAAAGCTTGATGAAGAAGCCACAGTACAAGATAACGTAGCTGAAGGTAAGCAAGAAGTGATGATGGGCGGTCGCTCACGTCATGTACTTGGTTACTTACAAGACTTCTTATTTCCGCCGGCAAGAGCACGTACACCGGTAAAAGCATTATCGGGTGGTGAGAAAAACCGCTTATTATTAGCAAAGTTATTTTTAAAGCCATCGAATATTATCGTACTCGATGAGCCAACCAATGACCTAGATATTGAAACCTTAGAGCTTTTAGAAGAGATTATTAACCAATATCAGGGCACTGTACTGATTGTAAGCCATGACCGTGAATTTATTGATAATACTTGTAATTCTGTCTGGGCATTTGAAGGTAACGGCAAGATCACTGACATTGTCGGAGGCTATAGCGACTATGAAGCATATGCTGCTCATTTAGCTGAGCAAGAAAAACAACAACAGCAACAAATTAAGCAAGAAAAGCCGCCCGTTGTTAGCCAAGATAAAACACCAAAGAAAAGTAATAAACTCTCTTACAAATTAAAACTTGAATTAGAAGAATTACCCAGTAAAGTGGAACAACTTGAAAAAGCGTTAGACGCTCAGCAAGTTGTGGTTAATGACCCAGACTTTTTTAAGCAAGATGCTGCAATTACGACAGAAGCATTGAACCATTTAGCCGAGTTAGAGTCTGAGCTTGAAGCCGCTTTTGAGCGCTGGGAAGAACTCGAAGATTTAAAGAATCAGTAGTAAGGATTAAAATGAAATACAAATTACTCGCTGCCAGTATTTTAGCCACCCTAAGTACCTCAGCGATGAGCGCAACCTATAAATTAGAAGAATTAGGTGGCGTTGATGGCGCTAAATTTAACTACGTAACAGATGTTAGTGAAAACGGTCACATCATAGGCTTAGCAAACGGTCTTTATAAGCTACCTATTGATATCTCATATATTGATTTTACAGATGATAGCCGTCTTGAATCAGCTTACGATACAGCAGAAGCGCAATATAAACTCATTGATAAAGAAATTACTTTCACCCTTGATGATATTGCGAATAACGATGCGGTAAATACCAATGCCGATGCCCATTCATTTATGGTTAGTTTTTTAACAGGTCGTTCAACTGATTCTGAATATCAAAAACTATCAAGCGCTATAGCGACGGTATATTCATCTGAAGGTTCAACAGAGCAAGTATTATTTGATGAACAATCGCTTGATTTTGACGGCTTAACACGTTCGACGTCTAACTTACTAAATGCAGTAACAGATGACGGTGTAATGGTCGGTTGGGGTAGTGCACCTTACGAAAAAACATCGTTCACACAAACTGATGAAGACGAAGAAGAAACACACTTCTTAAGAGACTTTATTAGTCGTGCGATTGTAATCTCAGAAGATGGTGTGAAAGTTGAACTCGCACCTGAGTTTGATGATTACGGCGGTATTAGCTCGGCAAATGACATTATTAAAACAGCTAATGGCTATGAAGTTGTAGGTACAGTATCAACGGATATCGCGGTTGACCCACTTGATGATATTACCGATAACTGTGATGGTGAAGATGAGCCAGTTTCAGACTGTGTAGAAGCTTATAATCGTACTTATACAACTGGCATCTATAACAAACGCGCTGTGAAATGGACGTTAGATAGTAATCTTAATATCACTAACACTGAAATTTTTGGTTTAGGTTTAACACCTGAAGATGATGAAGATTTTGCTTTTCGTAGTAACGCACTTGCTATCAACGAAAATGGTCTGGTTGTAGGTACTTCTGATGTTCGTTATAAAAGCAATAGCACCCGCATCACTATGCCTGTTATCTTCGAAAATGGTGAAGTAAAAGAGTTTATCGATCAAGAAGACGATTGGATTTCGGGTCAGCCACTTGCTGTAAATAATAACGATGTTGTTGTTGGTTACGCAAGCAAACGTATTGATGGTACAACGCGCACAAAATTCTTCTACTACGATAAAAAAAGTGACAGTGTTGTTTTCCCAACTGATTACTTCTCGAGCTCAAGTTCGTTAGCAAATGATGTTAATGACAATGGGATCGTTGTTGGTGAAGGTGAAACTGACATTTACAATACTTCTACGCGTCGTCGTGAAGGTTTCATGTACACCATTGGTGAAGATAAAGTTGTTAACTTAAACGATTTATTACCATGTTACGAAGAAGATGGTGAGACACGCTTTAAGTATACGGTTGCTGAAGCTAAATCAATTAACAACAATAATGAAATCTTCGGTGTTGCGACTAAAACAGTCGAAAAGACAGATTCATTTGGCAATGTAGTTGTCGATGTTGATGGTAATATCGAATATGAAAGTATTGCAGTTGCTGTTAAATTAACGCCAATTGATGGCAGTGTAGAAGAGTGTCCAGCGGAAGAGATTGAACAATATGAGCGTCAATCTGCAAGTTTTCCTTGGTATGCACTATTGTTAGTGCCATTTGCAGCTGCACGTCGCTTCTTTAAAAAGTAATCGTTTCGTAATCGAGACTTACTAATCAATATTAAAAAACCCAGCGCCAAGCTGGGTTTTTTGTCTATACTGAAATTATAAATTGCTAATATTATTTTTTATGGCGATGTATCCAGGCTTTGCGCACTGAGCGCTTCCAAAGCATATCGATACCAAAATAACCAATAATAGCCGCAGCCGTTGCACAAATAAGTGAACCAACTAAAAACGCAGGGCCGATAGTTGTAAGACTTTCGATGAACCATTGCCAGCTTGGTTCAAATTGGAAATGCTGTGGAGGCTGGGCTAGGGCAATCGTGCCAACAATATATGAACAATAGAAAATAGGAGGCATTGTTAGTGGGTTTGTGATCCACACTGTCGCAACAGAGATAGGTAAATTCACTCGAAATGGAATAGCCAGGGCGGCTGCAAGAACCATTTGAAAAGGAACAGGGATGAATGCGAAAAATAAACCAACCGCAAATGCACCGCGTGCAGAGCGTCTATTTAAGTGCCACAAATTGGCATCATGCAATAAACGACCAAAAATTCTTAAATACTTGTGTTCTCTTACCTTGTTATGATCAGGTAAAAACCGTTGGATCGTTTTTTTAGCCATTTAAAGCAACCATTTACATCAATTTGGTTATGCAGCGGCTTTGTCATAGGCTGTTTTATCACCCTATATACATTTGGCACTGCGGCGTTCTATATAATGAGTTTTGCTATTTTATTAGCAGGTGCTTATTTTAAGCCTTTTTTGATTCTATTGTCAGGGTTTATTTGCGCAATTTTTTTAGTGATTTTTCATTACCTAATTTTTTACTCCGTGAGTGATTGCAAAATAAACTACCAACTCACTAGAGTTGTCAAATTTGAGGTAATTGAAAGCGTTAGTGCGAAGAGTCCTTTTTACATCAAAGCGCGATTAATAAATATAGAATCCTGTGAAAGAATAATTCGTCCTGCACCACTTGCCATGCTCAGTATTACATCAGATAAACCACTTCTCTCTGGTGATTTAATAGAAGGCAAAGTAAAACTCAAACGTTATCGTTCTGTAAAAAATTTCGATAGTTTTGATAGTGAAAGAAATGCGCTTAAAGAACGGATATTTTACAAAGGTCGTAGTGTTGGTGAAGTTAGCTCCTATGGTCACCAACAAGGAAATAATATTAGAGAACGGTATCGGCAGTACATTTCCAGCATCACTGAGAATACGCGTTTACAATGGCTTTACTATGCTTTACTTACGGGTGATAGAAGCAAAATTTCCTATGACGATAACACACAATTAAGAGAGTTAGGCCTAACGCATTTGCTCGCGATTTCTGGACTTCATATCGGACTTATCTACGCAATAGGTTTCTATACGAGCAAATGGCTGGTAAAAGTAAGTAAACTGCGGATAAATCAAGCATACCAGTTGAACAACGGTTTTGTTTTATTTGGCTTTAGCTGTGCACTTATTTATGTCTACTTGAGCGACTTTATTGTCTCAGCAACGCGTGCTCTTGTTATGCTCGGCTGCTATTTGGTCATATATCAGTTAGGTAAAAACCCGCTGCGCTGGCGCTCTATTCTGTATGCTTTAACACTTGTGCTGCTGATTGACCCATTTTCGCTTCTAAATCCGGGGCTTTATTTTAGTTTTACTGCGGTGACAATTATTTTCCTATTAACCAAGCATACGTTAGATATAAAACTCGGTTTAATAAAGCGTATTAGCCAACTTATGTATGTTCAGTTGGCCTTGTTCTTTGGCTTATTGCCATTGTCATTATTTTATTTTGACGGTACCAGTGTAATTGGTCTTATAGTCAATTTAATCGCCGTGCCACTTGTTGGCTTGGTGTTACTCCCTTTGTTGATATTTTATAGTCTGATTTCAAGTTTTCTCGATGTGGTTAGTTTATTGTCTCTTGTCGATAGTGTTCTGAGTTTTGGCTATCAATTACTACTTAGTATTCCTAAGCATTGGCGTTGGTTTTCTTTTTCAGAGGTTAATTTTTCGCTATTGACCATCAGCTATCTTAGTTTACTCATCTTACTGTTTAGCCCAAAGAAGTACTTATCAGTACTTCCACTTTTTATCTATATCATTGATTGCAAGCTACAGCCACAGGTTCAATTCCAAGTGGATATCTTTGATGTAGGCCATGGCCTTATGGTGATGATAAGTGCAAATAAGCACGCCCTAATTTATGATTTAGGGCCAAGGCACTTTTCTCGCTATGATTACATCAATAGGGTGTTAGTTAGGAATATTAATAAATACGCATTAACGGTTTCAGCGACACAAATAAGTCATTTAGATAACGATCATGCGGGTGGTTTAAGTTCTTGGTACCGAGCTGGGTATCGCGATACATTCTCAACCTTTCACCCTGAGGGACTAAGAAAACCATGTGACAACAAACAGTTGAGGTTTGAGGGGCTAATCATAAATAGCTTTCATGCTGATGTGAATGGTGATAATCGAAATGATCACTCATGCTTACTAAAAATTAGTTCTTTAAATTACTCAGTGTTGTTAACAGGTGATATCTCCGCTTTGGCAGAAGCAACCCTGATTGAAAAGGGCGTTGACCTGCAGGCAACTGTTTTATTGAGTCCTCACCATGGTAGTAATACATCATCGAGTGTTCGCTTTATTGATGCTGTAAACCCAAAAATGGTGATTCATTCATCGGCTTATCAAGGTCAATGGCATTTTCCGCACCCAGAGGTTGTAAAACGCTATCAGCAACGCAATATACCTCAATTCTCCACCGCCGAGCAGGGGCACATTCGTATTCTATTTTATCGTGATAGTTATCGTTTGGAATTTGCCCGCGAGCAGGAAAGTTATTGGTTCGAACAAGATTGACGTTTTGTTTTTAACCCCATGAGGCTACAATAGTCGAAGTCTATGAATAAGAGAGTGTTATGGATCAAACTACATCCCAAATCTATAAGCGATTAATCAGTTATGTGGGTGATTATAAGTTAATCGCGTTTTTCGCCATTGTGGGCATGATTGGTTATTCCGCTATGGATGCATTGTTTATCAATTTAATGAAACCCTTCATTGATGAAGGTCTTAATGCCCGTAACACTGAAGTTTTAACCTATGCGCCATTTGTTGTTATAGCGCTGGTGTTGGGTCGAGGCATGTTTAACTATATGTCGTCGTATTGTTTAAGTTATGTTGGCTCGCAAGTTGTTAGAAGCTTACGTCAGCAATTGTTTGAGCATATCTTACATTTACCTGTTTCATTTCATGACAAAAACTCAAATGGTGATTTAATTTCAAAAATCACCTTCGATACTGAGCAAGTACAGCAAGCTATCACGAAAGCGCTTTTAATCGTGGTTAGAGAAGGGGCCTTTGTAGTCTTTTTGCTATTCAATATGTTTTATACCAGTTGGAAACTTTCTTTAATATTTTTAGTTATTATTCCGCTGGTGGCTGTGATTGTCGCGTTTGTTTCAAAACGTTTTCGTATGATTTCGAAAAAAATTCAGTCAGCCATGGGGCAAGTAACGCGTAGCTCAGAACAAATGCTCTCTGGTCACAAAGTGATTCATGGTTTTGGCGGTCAGCAACAAGAAATTGCTCAGTTTTCAGCAATTAACAATCATAATCGCCAGCAGCGCATTAAAATGGATGCCACCAAAGCGTTAAGTGTTTCTGTTATTCAAATATTGGCAGCAAGCGCTATGGCAGTGATTTTATGGGTTGTGTCGATGCCGTCTATGATTGACACCATTAGCTCTGGCGACTTCGTATTGCTAATTTCATCAATGATGATGTTATTGCGTCCACTTAAGCAACTTTCAAACGTAAATAGCGATTTACAACGTGGTATTTCTGCTGCGCAAAGTATCTTTTTAGTGCTTGATGAAGAGGTTGAAAAGGACACTGGTACATACAGCATTGAGAAAGTGACGGGTCGTATTGAAGTGAATAATGTGACCTTCAAATACCCAACTAAAGATGAGCCTGTTTTGAAAAACTTGTCACTCACGATTAATGCCGGTGAAAGCATTGCATTAGTAGGGCGCTCTGGGTCAGGCAAGTCGACCATCTCGAATTTACTGCCGCGTTACTATGAACTTGAAGGTGAAAGTGAAATTTTGCTCGATGGTGTTAATATCGCGGATTACAAGCTAACGGATCTTCGTAAGCAATTTGCACTGGTTTCACAGCAAGTCGTGCTCTTTAACGACACCATTGCTAATAATATTTGTTACGGTCTAAGCCGTGAATTAACGAACGAAGAATTAATGGCCGTTGCCAAGCAAGCCCATGTTTGGGAGTTTGTAAAAGACTTACCAGAAGGGTTAGATACCATGGTGGGTGAAAACGGCGTGATGTTATCAGGCGGCCAACGTCAACGCATCGCTATTGCACGTGCAATATTAAAAGATGCACCTATCTTGATCCTTGATGAAGCTACCTCAGCACTTGATACTGAATCTGAAAAACTGATCCAGCAAGCGCTTGATAGTTTAATGAAAGAGAAAACTTCAATAGTCATTGCGCACCGTTTATCGACTATCGAAAACAGTGATTGTATTTATGTCATTGATCATGGACAGGTTATCGAAAAGGGCACACATAACGAACTGCTTGAAAAAGACGGTACCTATTCAGCCTTATGTAAGATGCAATTTGGTGAGCAATAGTGAGTGTTATTGAAAAAAGCTGGTATAAAAAGCCAGGTTTACTAAGCATTTTACTATTGCCTTTGAGTTTGCTCTTTTGGTTTATCTCAACGCTTCGTGCTTTGTTTTATAAACTTAATATACTTAAGGCTTTTAAAGCGCATGTTCCTGTTATTGTGGTTGGTAATATCAGTGTAGGTGGCAACGGTAAAACGCCATTTGTTATTTGGCTTGCTGAGTACTTACAGCAACAAGGTTTAAAAGTGGCTGTGATCAGCCGTGGCTACGGTGGTGAATCTGATTCTTATCCACTGTTAGTGACAGAACAAACGAGTACAACGCAAGCGGGCGACGAACCTGTATTGATACAACGTCGTTTAGGCTGTGTTGTTATGGTTGGCCCTAACAGACAAGCAAGTATCAAGGCGTTAGAGTCGCATGGTATTGATGTGATCATTTCTGATGATGGCATGCAGCATTATAAAATGGCGCGTGATATAGAGTGCTGTATTGTTGATAGTGAGCGACAATTTGGTAACGGTTTATTAATGCCTGCAGGCCCACTTCGCGAAACCAAAGCGCGTATAAAGTCGGTTGATTTAGTGATTGAAAATGGTGGCAACGCACAGAGTCGCTATGATTTGGCATCGAGTCCATTTCGAACCGTGAGTGATTCAAAGCTTGCTAATTCAGTTCAAGATAAAGGTCATGCAGTTAGTGCAATAGGTAATCCTAAACGCTTTGAAAATAGTCTTGAGCAGCAGGGCATTAAGTTGTTATCGACTCATCATTTTCGTGACCATTATGCCTACCAAGCAAATGATTTTAACGATTTTGCCGACGATGCAGTGTTTATGACAGAAAAAGATGCAGTTAAATGCTTTAGTTTTGCTAAACCTAATTGGTATTATTTACCTGTTGATGCAAAGCCGACACCAGCAGTTATCGACAAACTAAATTTATTATTAAAACAAAAAGGGATCCTCAATGGCCTTTGATACAAAATTACTTGAAATTATCGCTTGCCCAGTTTGCAAAGGTAAACTACGTCTTGATAAAGAAAATCAAGAGCTTATCAGCACAGCTGCAAAACTTGCGTATCCAATCAAAGATGATATCCCGGTGCTATTAGAAAATGAAGCCCGTGAATTAAGCCAAGAAGAGGTTGATAAGTGGAATTCGTAGTCGTTATTCCTGCACGCTACGCATCAACACGTTTGCCGGGTAAACCACTGGCTGATATCTGTGGCAAACCGATGATCCAACATGTTTATGAAAAAGCCGTTGCCTCAGGTGCATCACAAGTTTACGTTGCCACTGATCATCAAGCAGTGTTTGATGCAGTAAAACTCTTTACTGATAACGTGCTTATGACGCGTGAAGATCATCAATCTGGTACAGAGCGTTTAGCTGAAGTTGTTGAGCAATTAGAGCTTGAAAGTGACATCATTGTTGTGAATGTGCAAGGCGATGAGCCTTTATTGGCGAGCGAAAATGTTTCTCAAGTTGCCACGCTACTTGCAGACTCAGATGCGCCAATGGCGACTTTGAGTACAAGCATTGATGAGATTGACGATATCTTTAATCCTAATTGTGTCAAAGTTATTAACGATGCAGATAACAATGCGTTGTATTTTTCACGTGCGCCAATCCCTTATCATCGTGATGCGATGATGAATGACGATAAAGCAAAATTAAATCTTGCTGATTTTGCACGCCATATTGGTATTTATGCGTACAGAGCAGGTTTTATAAAGGACTACATCGAGTTACCTGAGTCTCGTTTAGAAGTACTTGAGTCTTTAGAGCAACTTCGTGTCCTTTATCATGGTCATAAGATCAAAATCGCAAAAGCAGTGTGCGCGCCACAGGCGGGTGTTGATACACCTGAAGATTTAGCGCGAGTCATTGCTGTACTTGGCAAATAGCGCATGTACGATGTAAACACTGTTCATCTTCATGCTAGTGAAGATGACTTTTTTGTTTTTTATAAACCAGCAGGTGTAAGTTTTCATAGTGAACAGTGTGCTGGTTTTGTCGTACTTGCTGAAAAGCTCGTAAACGAGAAGCTCTATCCGGTTCATAGGCTAGATAAAGTGACTTCTGGTTTAATTATTTTAGCCCGCAATAAAGAAGCCGCAGCCGAATTCACCACGCTATTTTCTGATCATAAAATAAATAAATTTTATCTAGCCGTCAGTGATGCCAAACCGAAGAAAAAACAAGGTTGGATAAAAGGGGATATGCAAAAAAGTCGTCGTGGTGCATTTAAGCTTTTAAAGACGCAAACAAACCCAGCGATTACTCGTTTTTATTCCACAAGTATTCGCCCAGGGCTTCGTGCTTATTTGTTAAAACCTTATTCAGGTAAGACACATCAGCTTAGAGTCGCGATGAAAAGCTTAGGCGCCCCAATTCTTGGTGATTCCACTTATGCAGGAAGTAAAGACGAGCGCACTAATTTGCATGCCTATGCACTACAATTTAGCTATAAAGGGCAGCTTAAAGAATATCGATGTGGTTACACTTTTGGCTTGCATCTTAACGAAGTATTTAACGCAGACGAATTCCAAGAGTGGTTCACTCCTTGGACGTTGGATTGGTAAATGAAAGAAACAACACAAGACATCCGCTTTGGTGGCATTAAACGTTTATATGGTCATCAACAATTTGATTGGTTACAACAAGCCCATTTTTGTGTCATTGGTATTGGTGGCGTAGGTAGTTGGGCTGCTGAAGCATTGGCACGAACTGGTGTAGGGCAACTAACGCTTATTGATCTTGATGATATTTGTGCAACCAATGTAAATCGTCAAATTCATGCTTTAACGGGCACTGTTGGTGAAGCAAAAGTTGAAGCCATGAAAACACGTTGTGAGTTGATAAACCCAGATATCAAAATTAATGTTATTGATGATTTTATTACCCTTGATAACATTCGTGAACATATTCAAGGCTTTGACTATGTAATTGATTGTATTGATGCTGTAAAAGAAAAAGCAGCGCTAATCGCACATTGTAAACGTATAAAACTACCGGTAATTACAACCGGTGGAGCAGGCGGGCAAACTGACCCTAGTCAAATCAGTTTTGGTGATGTTGCAAAGACAACTCATGACCCATTACTTGCAAAAGTACGTTATATTTTGCGAAAACAGTACAACTTTAGTAGCAATCCAAAGCGAAAATTTAACGTTGATTGTGTTTATTCAACTGAGCAGCTTGTATATCCAACCTCTGAAGGTGAGGTTTGCCAAGCAAAACAAGGTGCAGATGGTTCTATGAATATGGACTGTAATAATGGTTTTGGCTCTGCAACCATGGTGACAGGCAGCTTTGGCTTTTTTGTAGCAGCCAAAGCGATTAGAAAATACCTAGATAAAAAACAGCGCGGTGCCTAACTTAGCGCTTTTGTTCAGCCATGGTTTGAATTTTATCGACCATGGCTTTGATGCCATTGCCGCGAGAAGGGCTTAAATGGTTAATTAGACCAAGTCGTTCAAATTCATCATAGGCATTTATTTGCGCTGCTTGTTCCGGTGTTAGACCATTGTATAAGGCTAAAATCAAAGCCAGTAACCCTTTGACGATACGCGTATCTGAATCGCCTGCTAAAACAAGGCTATTTTCCGAGTGATCAAACTCAATATAAAGCCACACTTTACTCTCGCAGCCTTTTACAAGCGCATCATCGACCTTTAATGCATCAGGCATTGCTGGTAATTGTTTACCCAGTAGCATAATTTGGCGGTATTTTTGTTGCCAACCTGCCGCTATTTCAATGTCTTTAGTTACGGCTTTAAACGTTGAATTCATATCTTATCCAAAATTAATCTAATAATTCGATACTGTTTTTAAGTGCATTTATAAAGGCGTCAACATCGTCTTTATTGTTATATAAGGCAAAACTAGCGCGTACTGTTCCAGGAATACCTAGTTGGCTCATGATTGGCTGGGTACAGTGGTGACCACTACGTACCGCAACACCAAATCCATCAAGTAAGGTGGCAACATCAAAAGGGTGTTCATCTTTATAATTAAAACTGATGTTACCAATGTTACATTCTTGATTTGAATATATTCGAATACCGTCAATTGCTGCTAACTGGTTTATCGCATAAGCGAAAACTGTATGCTCATGTTGACGCATTTGCTGAAAATCTAAAGACGTTAAATAATTAATTGCCTCTGCAAAGGCAATGACACCCGCAATATTAGGTGTTCCTGCTTCGAATTTACCCGGTGCATCACGAAAAGTGCTCTGAGTTAAGGAAACTGTTTCTATCATTTCGCCACCGGTTTGATAAACATCGAGCGAATTTAACAGCTCATAACGTCCATATAAGCCACCTAAACCTGTTGGGCCGAGCATTTTATGGGCAGAAAATACGTAAAAGTCACACGAAATTTCTGGTAAATGAGGGCGCAAATGCATCGCCGCCTGCGCACCATCTACAACCGAAATAGCATTAATGGCTTTACATGCGCTAATGATAGGCGCTAAGTCAGTAATATTACCTAAAGTATTTGATGCATGGGTAATGGCGACAATTTTCGGCCTTTGTTGTGTGATAAATTCACTACAGTGTTCGCTATTAATACTTAAATCATTTTCTATCGGCAAAATAATGACTTGTGCACCGGTACGCTGAGCGAGTTGTTGCCAAGGGACGATATTGGCGTGATGCTCAATAGCAGATAAGGCAATCTTATCGCCAGGATTAAGCCTAGAAGCCAGACCATTTGCGATTAAATTAATCGATTCAGTTGCGCCTTTGGTCCACACTATCTCATTACTTTTTACAGAAAAATAATCAGCAAGTAGCGTTCGGGTATGTTCATAGTTGCGTGTGGCGTTTTCACTGAGAGTATGACGACCACGGTGGACATTTGCATTCTCATGGCTATAAAAGCGTGCAAGGGCATCAATTACCGCTTGTGGCTTTTGAGAGGTCGCCGCTGAGTCTAAATATACCAGAGGCTGCTCATTAACCGTTTCATTCAGCAGTGGAAAGTCAGCACGTATTTTAGCAATGTCGAACATGGAAGGCCCTTAACAGCGAGAATGCGACGATTTTAATTACTTTGCACAAATAGACAAGTGCAGGGCAACAAAAAAGGCCGCATAGCGGCCTTTTTTAAACACAAATACAGTCTAGCGTTTGTCAGCTGGAACGTAATCGCGTGAAGTTTCACCAGTGTATAACTGACGAGGACGGCTGATCTTGTGACCAGGTTGAGAAAGCATCTCATCCCAGTGAGAGATCCAACCAACAGTACGTGACATTGCAAAGATTACAGTGAACATGCTTGTTGGAATACCGATTGCTTTTAAGATGATACCTGAGTAGAAATCTACGTTAGGGTAAAGTTTCTTCTCTACGAAGTATGGGTCTTCAAGTGCAATTTGCTCAAGCTTCATTGCGATATCAAGAAGTGGATCTTGAATGTTTAGCTCAGCAAGTACTTCGTGACACGTTTGACGCATTACTGTCGCACGTGGGTCGAAGTTTTTGTATACACGGTGACCAAAGCCCATAAGACGGAAAGGATCAGACTTGTCTTTCGCTTTCGCAACGTACTCATCGATGCGGTCAACAGAACCGATTTCTTCTAACATGTTAAGACATGCTTCGTTAGCACCACCGTGTGCAGGACCCCATAGAGATGCGATACCCGCCGCGATACACGCGTAAGGGTTAGCACCTGAAGAACCTGCTAAACGAACTGTTGACGTTGATGCGTTTTGCTCGTGGTCAGCGTGAAGCATGAAGATTTTGTCCATTGCTTTAGCAAGAACAGGGCTTACTTTATATTCTTCAGCAGGTACTGAGAACATCATGTGTAAGAAGTTTTCAGCAAAGCTTAAATCGTTACGTGGGTATACGAATGGTTGACCAACGTTGTATTTGTAAGCCATCGCAGCGATAGTTGGTAATTTAGCAACTAGCTTGATTGCGCTTGTTTTACGTTGTGTAGCATCAGTGATGTCTAAATCTTCGTGGTAGAAAGAAGAAAGAGCACCTACAACACCACACAGCATTGCCATTGGGTGAGCGTCAAAGCGGAAACCTTGGAAGAAGTTTGCGATTTTAGTATCAAGCATTGTGTTGTGCGTGATTTCTTGTGCAAACGCATCGTATTGTTCTTTAGTCGGTAATTCGCCGTTTAATAGTAAGTAGCAAAGCTCGATGTAGTTTGAATCATCAGCTAATTGCTCGATTGGGTAACCACGGTGTAATAAAACACCTTTGCCGCCATCGATGTAAGTGATTGAAGATTCACAAGAACCGGTCGACATGAAACCTGGGTCATAAGTGAAATAGCCATGAGAACCTAACGTACGTACGTCGATTACGTCTTGGCCAGCAGTGCCTTGGTAAATTGGAAGTTCGATTGGATCAAGACCATCAATATGGACCGTGGCTTTCTTATCCGCCATCTATTTATCTCCTATTAAGATAACAACTCTGATTGTTATGTTCTGAATCTGTTTAAGCACATTCTTTTCATTTTAACGTGAAAGAGGGGTGTAAAGTCAATTTTTATAAACATTATGCACAAATGGATAATAAATATTCTAGCAGGATTAAATATTATACCATTGGCTAATTCGCAAACGTCTCTTACTAAACAAGAATTGTAAAAAGACCTTGGGCTATATATACTATCCAAGGTTTTATACCGTATTGTCTGTAGGTAAACTTTATTTTTACATTTGAGTTTTGCATAAGTGTGAACTTTTTGTGTATCAACACGGTTTACTTAGATAGTTCCATCGAAATTCATTTTGATGGGTTTTAGAAAAACAAGTAGATGAGCTCCTTAGTGGGCAAGATGGGCAAGTAACTGTGAAAAAGCAAAGACCTGTAAATCTAGATCTAACAACTATATCTATGCCGGCAACGGCTAAAGCATCAATTTTTCACCGCGTCACCGGTGTTGCATTATTTTTTGCTTTAACGTTTGTCATTTGGGCTTGGTCTGAGTCTCTTTCTTCTGCGGAAGGTTTTGAATTCGTCAAGGGTCTGTTCAGCGGATTCATTGCCAAATTCATAGCATGGGGCACCATTTCTGTATTGGCGTATCACTTAATCGGTGGTATCCGTCACATCATTATGGACATGGGTCACTGGGAAGAACTTGAATCAGGTAACTTCAGCGCTAAAGTTGCATTAGCTTTAGGTGTTGTAGCTGCAATTCTAGCAGGAGTGTGGATATGGTTTTAAATCAAGCAACTCTTAAACGTGATGGTGTACAAGATTTCGTATCACTACGTACAACAGCATTAATCATCAGCGCTTACGCGATTTTTATTGTTGGCTATTTTTTATGTACACCAGAAGTCACTTTTGAAGCCTGGCAAGGCCTATTCTCTAACCTAGCAATGAAAGGGTTTACACTAATTACCCTAGTTTGCATCATGGTTCACACCCGTATCGGTCTTTGGCAAGTTCTTACGGACTATGTTAAAAACGCGAAATTACGTGCTGTTTTAGGCTTTGTATTAAACCTTATGGCTGTTGCTTACGTAGCAATTGGTCTAATCGTTTTATGGGGTGTTTAAGTGAATTATTCTGTTCGTGAATTTGACGCTGTAGTGATTGGTGCCGGTGGTGCGGGTATGCGTGCTGCACTAGCTATCACTGAATCAGGCAAAACCTGTGCACTTATCTCAAAAGTTTTCCCTACACGTTCTCACACTGTGTCTGCACAGGGTGGTATTACGGTTGCGCTGGGTAACTCACATGAAGATAACTGGGAATGGCACATGTACGATACTGTTAAAGGTTCCGATTTCATCGGTGACCAAGATGCTATCGAATATATGTGTAAAACAGGTCCAGAAGCTATTACTGAATTAGAAAACATGGGTTTACCATTTTCTCGTTTTGAAAATGGCCGTGTTTATCAACGTCCTTTCGGCGGTCAGTCGAAAAACTTTGGTGGTGAACAAGCTGCACGTACTGCAGCAGCAGCTGACCGTACAGGTCACGCGCTATTACACTGTCTTTACCAGCAAAACGTTAAAAACAAAACAAACGTATTCTCTGAGTGGTATGCACTAGATTTAGTTAAGAATAGCGACGGTCACGTTGTAGGTTGTACAGCAATCGACATCGAGTCTGGCGAAGTTGTTTATTTCAAATCTAAAGCTGTTGTACTAGCAACAGGTGGTGCAGGTCGTATCTTCGCATCTACAACAAATGCTCACATCAATACAGGTGACGGCGTTGGTATGGCAACACGTGCTGGTGTTGCAATGCAAGATATGGAAATGTGGCAGTTCCACCCAACAGGTATCGCTGGCGCTGGTGTACTTGTAACTGAAGGTTGTCGTGGTGAAGGTGGTTACCTTCTAAATAAAGACGGCGAACGCTTCATGGAACGTTATGCACCAAACGCGAAAGACTTAGCATCTCGTGACGTTGTTGCTCGTTCAATGATGACTGAGATCCGTGAAGGTCGTGGTTGCGATGGTCCTTACGGTCCACACATCAAGCTTAAGCTTGACCACTTAGGTGAAGAAACACTTAACCTACGTCTACCTGGCGTATGTGACCTTGCGAAAACATTCGCACACGTTGATCCGGCAAAAGAGCCAATCCCAGTTATCCCAACATGTCACTACATGATGGGTGGTGTTCCAACTAACGTGAATGGTCAAGCATTACAAGTTGATGCAAATGGTCAAGAAAAAGTAGTTGAAGGTTTATTCGCTGTTGGTGAGATTGCGTGTGTATCTGTACACGGTGCGAACCGCCTAGGTGGTAACTCGCTACTTGACTTAGTTGTATTCGGCCGTGCGGCTGGTAACTTCCTAGGTAAATACCTAAACGGTGTTGAAGCAGGTAAAGATGCGTCTGAATCAGACCTTGAAGCATCACTTGCACGCTTTAACCGTTGGGAAAGCTCTAAAGCTGGCCAAGGTGAAGACCCAGTTCAAATCAAGAAAGACTTACAAATGTGTATGCAACTTAACTTCTCGGTATTCCGTGAAGGTGATGCAATGGCAACAGGTCTTAAAGAGCTTAAAGAAATTCGTGAACGTCTTCAGTACGCTCGTCTTGACGACAAGTCAACTGAGTTCAACACTGCACGTATCGAATGTCTAGAGCTAGATAACTTGATGGAAACAGCTTACTCAACAGCAGTAGCTGCTAACTTCCGTACAGAAAGCCGTGGTGCTCACTCTCGTTTTGACTACCCAGATCGTGATGACGAAAACTGGTTATGTCACTCAATCTACGATCCTACGACCGAAGAAATGAGCAAACGTGATGTAAACTACGCGCCGAAACTGCGTGAAGCTTTCCCACCTAAAGCACGTACATACTAGGAGCGAGACGATGGCACAAGTACAATTTTCGGTATATCGTTACAATCCAGATGTTGATAATGCACCACGTATGCAAGACTTCTCGCTAGAAACGCAAGAAGGCCAAGATATGATGGTATTGGATGCACTTATGCAATTGAAAGAGCAAGATCCAACATTATCATTCCGTCGTTCATGCCGTGAAGGTGTGTGTGGTTCAGACGGTATCAACATGAATGGTAAAAATGGTTTAGCGTGTATCACGCCTTTATCAACGCTACTTAAAGGTGGCAAAGGTAAAATCGTAATTCGCCCATTACCAGGTTTACCTGTGGTACGTGACCTTGTTATTGACATGAGTCAGTTCTACACTCAATACGAAAAAGTTAAGCCTTACCTAATCAACGACACGCCAGCGGCGGGTGAGCGTCTTCAGTCAATCGAAGAACGTGATAAGTTAGATGGCTTATATGAGTGTATCTTATGTGCATGTTGTTCAACATCGTGTCCTTCGTTCTGGTGGAATCCAGACAAGTTCATCGGTCCTGCGGGTCTTCTTCATGCGTATCGTTTCTTGGCTGATAGCCGCGATACAGCAACTGAAGAGCGTCTTGCTGACCTTGACGATGCGTTCAGCGTGTTCCGTTGTCACAGTATCATGAACTGTGTTAGCGTGTGTCCAAAAGGTCTTAACCCGACCAAAGCAATTGGACAAATCAAATCAATGCTATTAAACCGCGCTGTTTAAAGCTTGAATATGTAAGGTGGTTAAGTGATTAACCACCTTGTTTTTACAACAATTAATTTCTGCGCTAAAGAAAAGGGCTTATAAATGCACGAAGGTGTGATGAAGGCATGGCTAGAATCTTCTCACTTAAACGGCGGTAACGTTGCTTACGTAGAAGAGCTTTATGAAGCGTACTTAGATGATGCGACTTCTGTGCCAGAAGAATGGCGAGAAGTGTTCGAACAATTACCAAAAGTTGATGGTGTGGATGTTGACGTTAAACATTCAGAAGTTCGTTCACAATTTGCACAGCTTGCTAAAAACAAGCATAGAGAAGTAGTGGTAGCAGAGGGTGGCTCTGGTGATCCTAAACAGGTCAAAGTGCTACAACTTATTAATGCTTTCCGTTTCCGTGGTCACCAAAATGCCAACCTAGATCCATTAGGTATTTGGCAACGCGAACGTGTTCGTGATCTTGAATTAGAGTACCACGAATTATCTGAAGCTGATTTTGACCGTGAATTCAATGTGGGTTCGTTTGCTGTCGGTCGCGAAACCATGCCATTAGGTGAGCTATATCAAGCGCTTAAAACGACTTATTGTGGGTCGGTTGGTGCTGAATATATGCACATCACTTCAACTGAAGAAAAGCGTTGGTTACAACAACGTTTAGAATCAGTGCAATCACGTCCAACCTTCTCAAAAGAAGAAAAGCTACGTATCCTTAAAGGATTAACAGCTGCAGATGGCCTTGAAAAATACCTAGGGGCTAAGTTCCCAGGTGCAAAACGTTTCTCACTTGAAGGTGGTGATGCGTTAGTACCAATGCTTAAAGAACTTATTCATCGTGCAGGTGAAAGCGGACAAAAAGAAGCTGTTATTGGTATGGCTCACCGCGGTCGCTTGAACGTACTAGTGAACGTATTAGGTAAAAACCCATCAGAATTATTCGATGAGTTCGCTGGTAAACACAAAGACACATTAGGCTCAGGTGATGTTAAATATCACATGGGTTATTCATCTGACTTTGCAACTAAGGGCGGCAACGTGCACATGGCACTTGCATTTAACCCTTCTCACTTAGAAATCGTTAACCCAGTAGTTATGGGTTCGGTACGTGCGCGTTTAGACCGTCTAGGTGACAAGTCAGGTATTAAAGCTTTACCAATTACTATTCACGGTGACTCTGCAATCGCAGGTCAAGGTGTTGTACAAGAAACATTTAACTTATCGCAAACTAATGCATTTAGTTGTGGTGGTAGTATCCGTATCGTTGTTAATAACCAAGTTGGTTTCACAACGTCTAAGCAGTCTGATGTACGTTCTACACCATACTGTACTGATATTGCGAAAATGGTTCAGGCACCAATTTTCCACGTTAACTCTGATGACCCAGAAGCGGTTGCATTTGTAACTCAAATCGCTCTTGATTTCAGAAATCAGTTTAAACGTGATGTAGTGATTGATTTAGTATGTTATCGCCGACATGGTCATAACGAAGCGGATGAGCCGAATGCGACTCAACCACTTATGTACCAAAAAATCAAAAAACACCCAGTTCCTCGTTTAATTTACGCAGATCAACTTGTTGCTGAAGGTTCATTCTCTGAAGATGAAATTAAAGCACTAGCAGATGATTACCGTAATGGCTTAGACAAAGGCAACTGTGTTGTTGAAGAAATTCAGCCAGAAACATCACACTCTTCTGATTGGGCTAAATTTGTTGGCCACGATTGGGATGTTGAGTACGATGCAACAGTGTCTGTTGAAAAGTTAAAAGAACTTGGTGAAAAGGTCGCAAACTACCCAGAAAGCCACAAAGCTCAGTCTCGTGTTAAGAAAATCTACGATGACCGTAAGCTAATGGCAACAGGCGAAAAAGCGCTTGATTGGGGTATGGCCGAAACACTTGCTTACGCAACACTTGTTGATGCAGGTACTGATATTCGCTTAACAGGTCAAGACTCAGGCCGTGGTACATTCTTCCACCGTCATGCTGTAATCCATAACCAAAAAGACGCTTCAACTTACTTGCCGCTGCAAAATATCAGCGAAAAGCAAGGTGCGTTTGAAGTATTCGACTCTGTACTTTCAGAAGAAGCGGTACTTGCATTTGAATACGGTTACGCAACAGCTGAGCCGACTTCACTTGTTATGTGGGAAGCGCAGTTTGGTGACTTCGCTAACGGTGCACAAGTTGTATTCGACCAATTCTTAAGCTCAGGTGAGCAGAAGTGGGGCCGTTTATGTGGTCTTACATGTTTACTTCCACATGGTTATGAAGGTCAAGGTCCTGAGCATAGCTCGGCACGTCTTGAGCGTTTCTTACAATTGTGTGCTGATCACAACATGCAAGTTTGTGTGCCTTCAACACCTGCGCAAGTTTATGCAATGCTACGTCGCCAATCTGTACGTCCACTTCGTCGTCCATTGATTGTTATGACACCAAAGTCATTACTTCGTCATCCGCTGGCAACATCAACACTTGAAGAGTTATCGGAAGGTGTGTTCCACAACATGATCGACGAAATCGATGATATTGCAGCAGACAAAGTAGAACGCGTTGTATTCTGTAGCGGTAAAGTTTATTACGAGCTACTACAAGAGCGTCGCAAGCTTGAATTAAATAACATTGCTATTGTTCGTGTAGAACAATTATATCCATTCCCACATGCTGAAATGGATACAATCATGCAACGTTACCAACACGTTAAAGATTTTGTTTGGTGTCAAGAAGAGCCACAAAACCAAGGTGCATGGTATTGCTCTCAACATCATTTTGTTGATGCAATCCCAGCGGGTGCTAAATTAACTTACGCAGGTCGTAAAGCATCAGCATCACCAGCGTGTGGTTACATGTCAGTGCATAATAAAGAACAACAAGCGCTCGTTGCTGATGCGCTTACTATTGAAAAGAAAGGATAAGCAATGAGCACAGAAATTAAAGTTCCTGTACTTCCTGAGTCGGTTGCTGATGCTACAGTTGCAACATGGCACGTAAGTGTTGGCGACAAAGTAAGCCGCGACCAAAACTTAGTAGATATCGAAACAGATAAAGTTGTTTTAGAAGTTGTTGCACCAAATGACGGTGTGATCACTGAAATTTCACAAGAAGAAGGTGCAACGGTACTTGGCGAACAAGTAATTGCATTACTTGGTGATGCAGATGCTGCACCAGCAAGTGATAGTGCACCAGCTAAATCAGAAGACGCGCCAGCGGCGCAATCAGCACCAGCATCAGAAGGTAAAGAAGTGGACATTAAAGTACCTGTACTTCCAGAATCAGTCGCAGACGCGACAATTGCTACTTGGCACGTTCAACCAGGTGAAGCGGTAACTCGCGATCAAAACCTAGTTGACATCGAAACTGATAAAGTTGTTCTTGAAGTTGTTGCTCAAGAAGACGGTATCATGGGTGAGCACATTCACGCTGAAGGCGAAACAGTACTTGGTGAGCAAGTAATTGGTACAGTTAAAGCGGGTGCAGCACCGGCAGCAGCAGCTCCTAAAGCTGAAGCAGCACCAGCAAGCGATTCAAGCGACAGCTCTGACGTTTTAACACCGTCAGTACGCCGTTTAATTGCTGAGAAAGGTCTTGATGCATCTAAAATCAAAGGTACAGGCAAAAACGGTCGTGTAACTAAAGAAGATGTTGATACATTCTTAAAAGCACCTGCAGCAGCACCAAAAGCTGAAGCAGCAGCGCCAGCAGCACCTATGGGTGACCGTACGCAAAAACGTGTTCCTATGACGCGTTTACGTAAAACAATTGCTAATCGTCTTCTTGAAGCGAAAAACTCTACTGCAATGTTAACGACGTTCAACGAAGTTAATATGAAGCCAATCATGGATCTTCGTAAGCAGTACCAAGAAGTATTTGAAAAGCGTCACGGTATCCGTTTAGGTTTCATGTCTTTCTATGTGAAAGCTGTAACTGAAGCACTTAAGCGTTTCCCTGAAGTTAATGCGTCTATTGACGGTGATGATATTGTTTATCACAACTACTTCGACATCAGCATCGCGGTTTCTACACCACGTGGTCTTGTGACACCAGTTCTTAAAGATTGTGACAAACTTTCAGTTGCTGAAATCGAAAAAGGTATCCGTGAGCTTGCGATTAAAGGTCGTGACGGTAAATTATCTATCGAAGATATGACAGGTGGTAACTTCACAATTACTAACGGTGGTGTGTTCGGTTCATTACTATCTACACCAATCATCAACTTACCACAGTCTTCAATCTTAGGTATGCACAAAATCCAAGATCGTCCAATGGCTGTAAATGGTAAAGTTGAAATCTTACCAATGATGTATTTAGCGTTATCTTATGATCACCGCCAAATCGATGGTAAAGAATCAGTAGGCTTCCTAGTAACAATTAAAGAGTTACTTGAAGATCCAACTCGTTTACTACTAGATGTTTAATCTGGTTGTATAAAAACTAAGCTGTGAACCTCGTTCACAGCTTTTTTTTTGCGCCTTTGGTCTAACTGGGGTTTTCATGTGGAGCCTTGGGATTTATACTAAGTGCGCAATTTGGGATAGCTGGCTATTTGCATAAATATTCAGCTCTTTTAGTATAAAAAATTGGATAAAGCATCATGAATTTGCATGAGTATCAGGCAAAACAACTTTTTGCCGAATATGGTTTACCAGTTTCTCAAGGTTTCGCTTGCGATACACCTGAAGAAGCTGCAGCAGCTGCTGAGAAAATCGGCGGTGATATGTGGGTTGTTAAAACACAGGTTCACGCAGGTGGCCGTGGTAAAGCTGGCGGTGTTAAGCTAGTTAAAACAATCGACGAAGTTAAAGAGTTCGCTGCGAACTGGTTAGGTAAAAACTTAGTTACTTACCAAACAGACGAAAATGGTCAGCCAGTAGCTAAAATCCTTGTTGAAAGCTGCACTGACATCGCTAACGAATTATACCTTGGCGCTGTAGTAGATCGTGCTTCTCGTAAAGTTGTTTTCATGGCATCTACTGAAGGTGGTGTTGAAATCGAGCAAGTTGCAGAAGAAACTCCAGAATTAATTCACAAAGCTGAGATCGATCCACTAGTTGGTCCTCAAGCTTACCAAGCTCGTGAATTAGGTTTCAAACTAGGTTTAAACCCTACTCAAATGAAACAGTTCGTTAAGATCTTCATGGGTCTTGCAAACATGTTCAACGATTTCGATTTCGCATTATTAGAAATCAACCCGCTAGTTATCACAGACGAAGGTAACCTTCACTGTCTAGACGGTAAAATCGGTGTAGATGGTAACGCGCTTTACCGTCAACCTAAAATCCGTGAAATGCACGATCCTTCACAAGAAGACGCGCGTGAAGCTCACGCTGCAAGCTTCGAGCTTAACTACGTTGCACTAGACGGTAACGTTGGTTGTATGGTTAACGGTGCAGGCCTAGCGATGGGTACAATGGACATCGTAAACCTACACGGTGGTAAGCCAGCTAACTTCCTAGATGTTGGTGGTGGTGCTACTAAAGAGCGTGTATCTGAAGCATTCAAGATCATCCTATCTGACGACAACGTTAAAGCTGTTTTAGTTAACATCTTTGGTGGTATCGTACGTTGTGACATGATCGCTGAAGGTATCATTGGCGCAGTTAAAGAAGTAGGCGTAAACGTTCCTGTAGTAGTACGTTTAGAAGGTACTAACGCTGAACTAGGTCGTGAAGTACTTGCTAAGTCTGACCTTAACATCATCGCTGCTGAATCACTAACAGACGCAGCTGAGAAAGTTGTTGCTGCTGCGGAGGGCAAATAATGTCTGTATTAATCAATAAAGATACAAAGGTTATCTGTCAAGGTTTCACAGGTGGTCAAGGTACTTTCCACTCTGAGCAAGCGCTTGAGTACGGTACACAAATGGTTGGTGGTGTAAGCCCAGGTAAAGGCGGTCAAACGCACCTTGGTCTTCCAGTATTCAACACAGTACGTGACGCTGTTGAAGCAACTGGCGCAACTGCATCAGTTATCTACGTACCAGCACCTTTCTGTAAAGATGCAATCTTAGAAGCTATCGATGCTGGCATCGAGCTAATCGTTTGTATCACTGAAGGTATCCCAACACTAGACATGGTTGACGTTAAAGTTAAGCTTGAAGAAACTGGTGTTCGTATGATCGGTCCTAACTGCCCAGGTGTTATCACTCCGGGTGAAACTAAGATCGGTATCATGCCTGGTCACATCCACAAGCCTGGTAAAGTAGGTATCGTATCACGTTCTGGTACTTTAACTTACGAAGCGGTTAAGCAAACTACTGACGCTGGTTTCGGCCAATCAACATGTGTTGGTATCGGTGGTGACCCAATCCCTGGTACTAACTTCATCGACGTTTTAGAAATGTTCGAAAAAGACGAGCAAACTGAAGCTATCGTTATGATCGGTGAAATCGGTGGTACTGCAGAAGAAGAAGCTGCAGAATACATCAAGCACAACGTGACTAAACCTGTTGTTTCTTACATTGCGGGTGTTACTGCACCTCCAGGTAAGCGTATGGGTCACGCAGGTGCAATCATCGCAGGCGGTAAAGGTACTGCTGATGAGAAATTTGCTGCATTAGAAGCTGCTGGCGTAAAAACTGTACGTTCACTAGCTGATATCGGTGCTGCACTTAAAGAGAAAACAGGCTGGTAATCAGTTCTGAACTCTTAAAGAAGGCTCGCTTATGCGGGCCTTTTTTGTATCTATCACTTTCTTATAACCCGCACTAAAATTCCGCCTGCAAATTAAGAATAATAATGCTTTATTTGTGAATATAAATTCTCTACACTTGTGGCTTGTATAGTTGTTTTTATTAAAACATTCGACTTTAATAAGGTAAATATTACGTGCGTACCACAGAATTGGTAGATGGATTTCGCCAGTCAACCCCTTATGTAAATGCTCACAGAGGCAAAACATTCGTTGTCATGCTTGGTGGTGAGGCGATTGATCAGTCTGGTTGTCGCAGTATCATCAATGATATTGCGCTTTTAACGAGTCTTGGTATTAAGATTGTTTTAGTGTTTGGTGCTCGCCCACAGTTTAATGCCGCGCTTGAGCAAGTTGGCATAACTAGTCAGTTTCACAATGAGATACGAGTGACCGATAACGAAACGTTTGATGTAATAAAAAAAGTTGCCGGTGCAATGCAATTTGACATCACAGCACGCTTATCGACATCTTTGAGTAGTACACCAATGTCAGGTTCTTTCTTAAATGTTGTCAGCGGTAATTTTGTTATTGCTCAACCCTTAGGTGTTGATGAAGGTGTCGATTACCATCACTCAGGAAGAGTGAGACGCATTGACGTTGCAGGCATTCGCCATCAGCTAAATAACAACGGTATCGTGTTACTCGGTCCGATTGCAGCATCAGTGACAGGTGAAAGCTTTAACTTAACAGCAGAAGAAATTGCCACACAAGTAGCGTTAAAACTGCGTGCTGATAAGATGCTAGGCTTTTGCCAAGAAGCTGGTATTTTGGATGAAAATGGCGAAGCAATCGCTGAGCTTATGCCAAATGAAGCAGAGCATGTATTAGCGAATTATCGCAATCAACCAGATTCATGTTTAAGTGCAACCGTATTCTTACAAGCGGCGATTGATGCGTGTCGTGGTGGTGTACATCGCTGTCACTTAGTGAGTTACAAAGAAGACGGTGCTTTGTTGCAAGAGCTGTTCTCTTTAGATGGGATCGGTACGCAAATCGCGCCGCAAAGCTCTGAGCAATTACGAAGTGCAAGTATCTCTGATATCACGGGGATTATTAACCTTATCAGACCACTTGAAGAGCAGGGCTATTTAGTGCGTCGTTCGCGTGAGCAACTTGAAATTGAAATTGAGCAATTTACAGTAATTGAGCGTGATGGCGTTATCATTGCCTGTGCTGCGCTATATCCGTTTGCTGATGAACAAGTGGGAGAATTTGCGAGTTTGGCTGTGCATCCACAATATCGAGATGCCGATCGTGGCAGTTTTCTTCTGCGATTTATCATCAACAAGGCTAAACGTGCGGGTTACTCACATTTATTTGCCTTAACGACACGTAGCATCCACTGGTTTTTAGAGCAGAGTTTTGAATTGGTAACAGTCGATGAGTTGCCAGCTAAGAAAAAAGCGCTTTATAACTATGAGAGACGTTCTAAGGTACTGCGTTTAGACCTTACTAAGTTAAGTAAAAACCGTTAATTAAAAGGTGACGCAAGCGCGTCACCTCTCATTGTTATTCATTAATATTGATAATTTATGTGCTGATAAAAACGCACACGTAAATCTTGGCGAGTCGGATTAAACGCCAGTTCATCGGTTACTTCATTTATGGCACTTTGTACTTGATTCATAAACTTACCATAACCAATGTCATGCTTGTCTTTATCTGCTGCTGCAATCACAAAATGTAGCGCATCAACAAGTTGATTAGCATCCCAATACTGTTGTAACTGTACTTGTTCAGTACTGCAATCAAAGGTTAGTTTTTGCAGTTCACTGTTACTTTGTGCGTTATCAATATTGCTATTACGCACAATCGGGCGCGTACCATTTGCGATAAATGCGCCTAGGGTTAATCCGCGTTTTTCACATGCACGTTTGAATGCATCAAAGATGTATTGATAAAACTGCGTGTAATTCTCTTCATTCAACATATGTTGAAATTGCGTTTTAATGGCACGTGTAACAGGAATTGAAAAACCTGCATAGGTCATTTCGCTATGTTCATTGGGTAAATGACATTGGCGAGACTGATAACGTGGGTATAAGCTACGTAATTTATAACCATAGCTTTCTTTGTGACCTTTTGCTTTGGCAAATAAATCGTAAGTTAGGTGTTGATGATCGCGAATTTTAAGCGGTGGTTGGCCGCTTAATAGTTTTTCTTGTAATGAGTTAATCACTCGTTGCACATTATGATGAAAACTTGCTGCATGTGCACGAATATCTTCACCGGTTGCTAAGAATAATAAACGTATTTTTTTGCATCTAACTTCACCATCGGCAAATACATTATGTGCTTCATGGTATTGCGGATTGTAGAAAAATAAAATCTGCTTAGCGGTTTCTAAACTGTATGCTTCATCATGGTAACGAACCACAGGTAGTTTATCGTTTGCGATTAAATGTACGTTATGCAATTCATACTCATCACATAGCGCAAATAATTCCCTTGCAAGACGCTTATAAGCGCAGCTCACATTAGTAAACTGGGCAAAAAACTCATCAGTAGGTTTAAATTCAACTAACACATACTGGTTTGCACGTGCTGAGCTAGGAATATAGACTCGGTGTTGATTGAGCGAAGCCATCTTTTTTCCTTATTGGTAATGAAACTGACGGCACTATATCGCTAGTCAATGATCATTTTATTGCGTTAGAACAATTTTTTTACCGATTTTGTCCAGTCTGTGAACTATGTATTCAAGAATCGACTTATTATCTTCAATAAACATGGTTCAACTACTGTATGTTAGGGTTTGTTTTTGTAATAATGCAGTAGTTTTGTCACCATGCAATATTCAGAGGATTATGCTCCTATGGCGGAAATTGAGAATCGCCCAAGTAACTTTATTAGAACGCGTATCGATGAAGATCTCGCAAGCGGTAAGCATGCGACTACGCACACGCGTTTTCCACCAGAACCAAACGGTTTCTTACACATTGGTCATGCAAAGTCGATTTGCTTAAACTTTGGTATTGCCAAAGATTATCAAGGTCTTTGTAATTTACGTTTTGATGATACTAATCCAGAAAAAGAAGACATCAATTACGTAAACTCAATTAAAGAAGATGTGCAGTGGTTAGGTTTCCAGTGGGATGGTGAAATCAAATATTCATCTAACTATTTCGATGCGTTATACGGCTATGCTGTTGAGCTAATCGAAAAAGGCCTTGCGTATGTGTGTTTCTTGTCACCAGAGCAAGCACGTGAATACCGTGGAACATTAAAAGAGCCAGGTAAAAACAGCCCTTACCGTGATACACCGATTGAAGAAAACTTAGCGCTTTTTGAAAAAATGCGTAATGGTGAATTCAAAGAAGGCGAGTGTGTACTGCGTGCAAAAATCGATATGGCTAGCTCGTTTATCGTTTTACGTGACCCGATTTTATACCGTGTACGTTTTGCACATCATCACCAAACGGGTGACAAGTGGTGCATCTACCCAATGTATGACTTCACGCACTGTATCTCTGATGCGTTAGAAGGTATCACACATTCATTATGTACTCTTGAGTTCCAAGATAACCGTCGTTTATACGATTGGGTATTAGATAACATCAGCCTTGAATGTCATCCTCAACAAATCGAGTTTTCACGTTTAAACCTTGAATACACGATTATGTCTAAGCGTAAATTAAACGACTTAGTGGTTAATGGTCATGTTGAAGGCTGGGACGATCCACGTATGCCAACTATTGCTGGTTTGCGTCGTCGCGGTTATACACCTGCATCAGTACGTGAATTCTGTTCTCGCATCGGTATCACCAAGCAAGAAAACATGGTTGAAATGGGTATGCTTGAAGCGTGTATCCGTGAAGATCTTAATGAGCATGCACCGCGTGCAATGGCTGTTCTAGATCCGGTGAAGATTATTATCGAAAACTATGATGCCGATAAAGTAGAAACTTTATCTGTAGCAAACCACCCGAATAAAGAAGAAATGGGTCGCCGTGATGTGCCTTTCACTCGTGAACTGTATATCGAGCGTGAAGATTTCCGTGAAGAAGCAAACAACAAGTTCAAACGTTTAGTGCTTGATAAAGAAGTACGTTTACGTGGTGCTTATGTAATTAAAGCGGAGCGCGTTGAAAAAGACGAAAACGGTGAAATCACGACTATTTTCTGCTCATACGATCCAGAAACACTGGGTAAAAACCCGAGCGATGGTCGTAAAGTTAAAGGTGTTATTCACTGGGTTTCAGCGAGTGAGTCAATTACTGCAGAAGTTCGTTTATACGACCGCTTATTCAACGTACCAAACCCAGCTGCTGCTGAAGACTTCAATGCAACGTTAAACCCTGAATCACTTGTGGTTCTTGCTAACGCGAAACTTGAACCGTCACTTGTTAATGCACAAGCAGAGCAGGGCTTCCAGTTTGAACGTATGGGTTACTTCTGTCGTGATAACAAAGCCGACTCATTAGTATTCAATCAAACTGTGGGTCTTCGTGATTCATGGGCGAAGATTGAACAAAAAGGCTAATAGCTAATCTATTAAGTTTCTAAACTTAATAAAAAACCCTTTCACTTTTAAAGTGAAAGGGTTTTTTTATAACCATTTAAAGCGATTAGAAATAACCGCGAATACCCAAGCTGAAGTTACGACCAGGTAATGGTGCTTTTTCTTTAATGAATGAACTGTGTACGAAACCTAATTCATCGGTTAAGTTGTCAACATTAATATAAAGCTGTGTATCAACAGGGCCTAAATCAAGTTGGTAGTTAGCTGATGCATCAAACAATGTGTAACCATCTGTTTTTGTTTCATACGCAGTGATGTCAGATTGCTCAAAGTAATGAGTGCCTGTTAGGCTAAATTGCCAATCCGCTACTGTGTACTGTAATTCCGAGCCTAGTTTATTAGCCGGAATACGCGGTAAGTAACCTTCATCATCTTTTAACTTAGCGGTTGTTGAATCGCCAAATACTTTTACTAAGGCACTTGGTGTGACTTGATAGTGCACATCAAATTCAATACCGTATAGTTTTGCGTCTTTACTAGTAAACTGATAAACCGCCATCGCATCTTCATCAGCATCAGCTTGACTGGTTAAGCCATTATCTTCATCAAAGGCTAAGCCCGTATTCTGCTGGTAATAGTAGTTTTCAATATCGTTATAGAAAAAGTTAACGGTATAACCAAAGTCACCAATAAAACGACGGAAACTTAAATCAAAGTTGGTTGATGTTTCTTGTTTGATATCTTCAGGTTCAAAATGAATTTCACCGTCTTCGATATGATAGCCAAGACCTAGTTCATAAGTGCCTGTTGCAATATGAACACCATTTGATAGTAATTCAGCACTTAGCGGCGCACGCTCAGAACGAGATACACTTAAAGCAACACTTTGGCCTTCTTGATACTGCCAAATTGCGCCTGCAGATAAGCTAAGGTTAGTGAAATCTTCACTGTAGTTAATGATTTCTGCTTCTTCTTCATCGTGATCTTCTTCTTCTGCTTCATGATCATGATGATGTTCAGCCATGCTAACTGCAGAGTCGATTTGGTAATCTTCAAGTCGTGCACCTAATTCAACGGTAACATCACCAAATTGACGCTCTTCAAGCATGAATAATGCATTTGATTTTGTCACACTTGCAGGTGTAAAGGCTTCTTCACCATCTGCATCATAGTCAGATTCAGTGTAATGATAACCCGCCATACCGTGCCAAAGACCTAATTTATGCTCAACAGTGGCACGTGCTTCTGTGGTTTTGTTTGAAAACACAGTACCAACAGCACCATCTTCAATTTCAGCATGTTTATAGTCAGTGTAACCAACACGTAATGAGATATTTTCAATCCAATTATCATGCAGCGCATAGCTCATGTAACCTTGCCAACGATCTTGCTCTAATTGTGCAAAAACAGACTCTTCATGTTCTTCTTCATCATGATCAGCCGCTTCTTCTTCATGATGGTGGTGTTCATGTGCTGGAATACCATAGTCAGTTTCGATACGACCATAAGATACACCTAAGGTCAGGTGTTCACCCACATAGCTGGTACCGAAGTTTACATTTTGGCTATCGATAAAGGTATTTTCAACACTGTTAGCTGTTTCGTGCTCTTCATGATCTTCACCTTCATGTTCATCGTGCTCCTCAGGAAGCTCGAATGTTGGTGTTTTATAGTCATGGCCTTTACGCTTAGTACCATCAAAATGGAAGTTGAAGCCATCGTTACCGGTTTCAAGTTTTGCAGCATAGGTGTTGGTATTTGATACTGTATCGTGAGTGTACTGAGCAGCACCGGTTAAAGTGTCAATGTTATCGGTAGGAATACGGTTATCAACTACGTTAACCACACCACCAATTGCGCCAGAGCCATAAAGTAGGGTAGCTGGGCCGCGAAGTACTTCGATTTGCTCAGCTGCTAAGCTGTCGTTCGATGTTGCGTGATCTGGACCAATACGAGATGCATCGCTGCTATCAAGACCATTTTGAGTGATTTTAACACGTGGACCATCTAAGCCACGAATAATCGGGCTCGAAGATACTGGGCCAAAGTAACTGGCATTAACGCCTGGTAATCCTTTAAGTGTTTCGCCTAGAGTTGGTTTTGCCTTATCTTTTAGTTCATCACCGGCTAAAACATTCACTGGTGAAATCATTTCAAGGCTATTTTTATGAAGTGCAGAGGCATAAACAACCACAGTCTCAACTGAGGTTGGGGTAAGTGTAACAACCAGGTTTTGATTTTCACCGTTGATAGCAACGCGTTTATCAATGTAATTGTCTTTACTAATGTGCAGCTGGCCTTTGTTGTCTACATCAATTTTAAATTGACCTTGTGTATCGGTGACAACAGATTGCGATTTACCATGTACGTGTATTTCGGCATTACTGATAGGTTGTTGGTTTTTATCTAATACTTGACCTGTGATCACAGCAGCCATTGTTGATTGGGAAAACAGCGCAGCGGCAACAGCACTAGAAAGAATTGAAAGTTGCTTCATCATTACTACTTCTAAGTTTGTTGTTGAGTGTTGTGATATAATATAACACCGCAATTTTTTAACTGCAATAACGTTATACTATAACTTTACCTTATGTCGCGATTTTAACACCATACACTATACTTAGACTGTTACAGTGAGATGGCCAACTCTTATGTCTGATAAAAATAGGGTGTTTAAAGCAAATTTTACGATTGCTGATTTAAGAGCAAATCGTAATCACAAAGAGGTGTTTACTACGGCCTGTGGTCGTCGTGAAAGCTATCAGCATTTTGTACTTAAACTATTAAGTTATTGCTTATTTTCTCATAATGAATCGGCCATCTTGAATACAAGCCATAGCGATTCTGAGCCTGATGTATCAATAAAAGCGTTGGATGATCATTATCAAACCTGGCTGGCTGTTGACCAACCCGATATTGTGCAGCTCAATAAAATAGCGAAACGAGTGGATGAATTATGGGTTGTTACGACGCTAAACCATGAGTGGTTACAAGAGTATGAGCATCAACTAGAGCTGATAAATAATAGCCATTTAATTGCTTTTGATGGCAACTTTATTGAGCAATTGGCGAGTCATTTAACGAAGAACTTACAGTGGGATGTAACCATAGATCAACAAACAGTGAGTGTGTCAGACAAAGAAAACTTCTACCAAACAAATGAACTTGTGTGGCATTAAAGTTCTATTTTCACCTTACCATTGGGTTTACTACAACACAGTAACACTTCGCCTGTTCGAACAAACGCAAGTGGCTCTTGATTGTAGCTCACATCACCTTCAACTAATTTTGCACGGCATGCGCCACAATAACCTTCACGGCATTGGTAGGGGACATCTATTTTGTGTTGTTCTAGGCATTCAAGGAGAGATGAACAGCCAGAATCAAAATCAAGATCCTGGCTGTCTGTTCCTGCAAGGATAACCTGTGCAGTGGTATTCGCGCTCATTACAGGTCGAAGTCACCAAAATCTGATGCATCAACTTGTGAATCAATTTGGCCAACTAGGTAAGAGCTGATTTCAGCTTCTTGCGGCGCAACCTGAACATTGTCAGATACTAACCATGAGTTGATCCAAGGAATAGGGTTACTCTTACTTTCAAATTGAGCTGGCAAACCTACCGCAGTCATACGTGCATTTGTAATGTATTCAACGTATTGACATAAGATATCTTTGTTAAGACCGATCATTGAACCATCTTTAAATAGATACTCAGCCCAATCTTTTTCTTGTTCAGCGGCCTCTTTAAACATCTGGATCGCTTCTTCACGGCATTGTGCAGCAACGATTGCCATTTCTGGGTCGTCTTTACCTTCTTGCATGATGTTTAAGATGTGTTGCGTACCAGATAAGTGCAATGCTTCATCACGCGCGATTAGCTTGATGATTTTTGCATTACCTTCCATTAATTCACGTTCTGCGAACGCAAATGAACAAGCAAAACTAACGTAGAAGCGAATCGCTTCAAGAATGTTAACCGACATCATCGCAAGGTAAAGTTGCTTTTTAAGATCAAAAAGGTTGACCTTAACTTCTTCACCGTTGATCACATGTTTACCTTCACCGTACAGGTTGTAAACAGAAATCATGTTGATTAAGTCATCGTAGTATTTAGTTACGGCATCCGCACGCTCGCTGATTTTCTCGTTACTTACGATGTCATCAAAGATAAGCTCTGGCGATTGCGTCACGTTACGAATAATGTGCGTGTATGAACGGCTGTGAATGGTTTCACTGAATGCCCATGTTTCAATCCATGTTTCAAGCTCAGGAATAGACACAATGGGTAGTAACGCAACGTTAGGCGAGCGACCTTGTACACTATCAAGTAATGTTTGATATTTTAAGTTACTCAAAAAGATGTGTTTTTCGTGCTCTGGTAACGCTTGGAAGTCAAGACGGTCTTTACTTACGTCAACCTCTTCAGGACGCCAAAAGAACGATAATTGTTTTTCAATTAGCTTCTCGAAGATAGGGTACTTTTGTTGGTCGTAACGTGACACGTTTACAGTTTGGCCGAAAAACATCGGTTCTTGTAATTGGTTATTATGATTTCGGCTAAAAGTTGTATATGACATAGTGATTACTCAAAAAACAGTCAGGACAAAGCGGGCTAATGAGCCCGCTTTTGTTATGTTATTAATTTAATTAGATTTTACAAGCGCCGCCTGCACAACCATCATCTTCCACCTCTGGTGTTAGCTCATCTTGAGCATCCGATGCACCGTCACGCGTGTTGTGATAGTACAGGGTTTTAACACCAAGTTTGTAAGCAGTCAGTAGGTCTTTTAATAGCACCTTCATAGGTACTTTACCGCCTTCGTACTTAGATGGATCATAGTTAGTGTTAGCAGAAATCGTTTGGTCAACGAACTTTTGCATAATACCAACAAGTTGTAGGTAACCATCGTTTGAAGGAATATCCCACAGTAGCTCGTAGTTATCTTTCAGATTTTCATAATCTGGCACTACTTGCTTTAAGATACCATCTTTACTTGCTTTAACGCTGATATGACCACGTGGTGGCTCAATACCATTTGTTGCGTTAGAGATTTGTGATGATGTCTCTGAAGGCATAAGGGCAGATAGCGTTGAGTTTCGCATACCGTGCTCTTGAATGCTTGCACGTAATGAATCCCAATCTAAGTGAAGTGGTTCATTACAGAACTGATCTAGGTCACGTTTGTAAGTATCTGTTGGCATAATGCCTTGAGAATACGTTGTCTCGTTAAATTTAGGACACGCACCGCGCTCTTTTGCTAACTCATTTGATGCTTTCATTAGATAATATTGAATTGCTTCAAATGTTTTGTGAGTTAGCGCGTTTGCGCTGCCATCTGAGTAACGCTTACCATTCTTCGCTAAGTAGTAAGCAAAGTTGATTACACCGATACCTAGCGTACGACGACCCATCGTTGCGTTTTTAGCTGCAGGAACTGGGTAGTCTTGGAAATCAAGTAAGTTATCAAGGGCACGAACAGCAAGTTCAGCAAGCTCTTCTAATTCATCTAATGACTCAATCGCACCTAAGTTAAACGCTGAAAGCGTACAAAGTGCAATTTCACCTTCTTCATCCATTACATTGCTTAGCGGCTTAGTCGGTAATGCAATCTCTAAACATAAGTTAGATTGACGAATTGGCGCCACAGTCGAGATGAACGGGCTGTGCGTATTACAGTGGTCAACGTTTTGTAAGTAGATACGACCTGTGCTCGCACGCTCTTGTGCAAACATTGAGAATAACTCAATCGCTTTAATACGCTTTTTACGAATAGACTCATCTTGTTCGTACTTAACATATAGCTCATCAAATTTGGCTTGATCTTCAAAGAACGCATCGTATAAACCCGGTACATCTGACGGGCTAAATAATGTGATGTAATCGTCTTTGATTAAACGGCTATACATTAATTTGTTGAACTGTACACCGTAGTCAAGGTGACGAACACGGTTGTCTTCAACACCACGGTTATTCTTAAGCACAAGTAAGTTTTCAACTTCTAAGTGCCATAGTGGGTAGAATAGGGTTGCTGCGCCGCCACGTACACCACCTTGAGAACAGCTTTTAACTGCTGTTTGGAAGTGTTTATAAAACGGGATACAGCCAGTGTGGTACGCTTCGCCGTTACGAATTGGGCTACCTAGCGCACGAATGCGACCGGCATTGATACCAATACCTGCACGTTGTGAAACATACTTAACAATCGCAGACGATGTTGCATTGATAGAATCTAGGCTATCACCACATTCAATTAATACACATGAACTGAACTGACGTGTTGGTGTACGCACACCTGCCATAATTGGTGTTGGTAATGAAATCTTGAATGTCGATACTGCATCGTAAAAACGCTTGATGTAATCAAGACGTGTCTCTTTTGGATAATCAGAGAATAAGCTTGCAGCCACTAAGATATATAAAAACTGTGCACTTTCGTAAATCTCGCCAGTAACACGGTTTTGAACTAAATACTTACCTTCAAGTTGCTTAACAGCAGCGTAGCTGAAGTTTAAGTCACGGTTGTGATCGATGTAAGCATCTAACTCATCAATTTCTTGCTCGGTATAATCAACTAATAGGTGTTGATCATAACGCTTGTCTTCAACTAATTTCGTGATGTGATCGTGTAAGCGTGGTGGCTCAAATTGGCCATATGCTTTTTTACGTAAATGGAATACAGCTAAGCGAGCAGCAAGGTACTGGTAATCAGGCGTATCTTTAGAGATCTGATCAGCTGCAGCTTTGATGATAGTTTCATGAATGTCGTCGGTGCGAATGCCGTCATAAAATTGAATATGAGATTTTAATTCAACTTGTGAGACAGACACATTATCAAGACCTTCTGCGGCCCAAGCGATCACGCGATGGATCTTATCGAGATCAAGTGACTCTTTACGGCCGTCACGTTTGCTTACAGATAGCTGTTGGTTCATAGTTTTGCCTGTATTCCTTGGGAAATTATAGTTGTAAAGACAAAGGTATTCTTTATGTAATTATTATTATTAAACACCAGAGAACTAATTGAATAACATTTAGCCACAATATCTGGTGTTGTTTAAATTGCAGATCACAAGATAGTGTGGTCTGCGCTGTTTTGCAAGGGATAGAATTGCCCCATTTTGTGGATAACTATTGGATAAACGCTTTGTGTTAGTAACCATTAACCTTTGAACATTCATAGACGACGAAATTTGTAGAAATCAACAAAAGATCCAGAAAATTTACCGTAATTAAAAATAAATTTTGACTGTTTTTTTTATCATCAAAGAATGTTCAAAAGTAAATCAGATCACAATATATGGTGTTTTAGATATTAAATAACACTATATATGGTTAAAGCCATCAATTGGTGAGTGCCAATTGAAATCCGCTTGCCAGCCAAGCGCAGCGTCGACACTGGGTATGTAACCCCATAACGCCGTGGCGCTGTACATATTTGCAGCCTTTGCTGCTTGAATATCACGCTCAGCATCACCGATATACAAACAACGGCTCGGATCAACCTCTAAGATCTCAGCGGTATGGAGAAGTGGATCCGGCGATGGTTTTGCCACTGATAATGTATCACCACTGACAACAGCCTGGGCATTACTTAATGACGGGATTGCTTGCACTAAAGGTTCAGTTAAAAAGCCGGGCTTATTGGTCATAATGCCCCACTTAATATTGTTTTGCTTAAGCGCAATTAAAAGCTGCTCGATGCCAGTGAAGCATTTGCTGTGTACAGCGATATCTTCGGCATAGTAATCCAGAAGCTGTTGGCGTAAAGCAAGTTGTTCAAGTTCAGGCCATTTATCACCAAAGCCGGCTTCTAATAATGCATTAGCGCCATTAGATGCAGCAGGGCGGTATATATGTTCAGCAACAGGGGCCACATTAGCATCTGCTAACACACGGTTTAATGCGCCACCTAAATCATCTGCGGTATCGAGTAGTGTGCCATCTAAATCAAAGATAAAGGCATCAAAATCGATAGAGGGTGTTTGCACACCACTCATTATGCTAGTTTCTCAAAGTGCAGGATGTAATTAACACTTACATCATCATTTAAGCTGTATTGCTTTGAAAATGGATTGTAGTTAAGGCCAGTACTGGCTCTTACTTTTAGACCCGCTTCTTCTGCCCACGCAATGAGTTGTGCTGGTTTGATAAACTTTTTGTGGTCATGGGTACCTTCAGGCACCATTTTTAATAGCTTTTCAGCACCTACGATGGCAAACAAATAAGCTTTTGGTGTTTTATTTAGTGTTGAGAAAAACACATCGGCGCCCGGTTTAGCAAGCTCAGCGACAGCGCGGATAATAGAAGCTGGATCTGGAACATGCTCAAGCATTTCCATACAGGTTACAACATCAAAGCGAGCAGGGTGCTCAGCAGCAAACTGTTCTGCAGGTACCTTTATATAGTCAACAGGCACGCCTGTTTCTAAACTATGTAATTTAGCAACGGTTAAAGGCTCTTGGCCCATATCGATGCCAGTTACTTTTGCGCCCATACGCGCCATACTTTCACTTAAAATGCCGCCACCACAGCCAACATCTAAGGTTTCCTTATCAAATAAGCCGCCCACTTTATCAGCGACAAAATCCAAACGCAGAGGATTTATTTCATGAAGGGGTTTGAACTCTCCGTCGCGGTCCCACCAACGTTCAGCGATGGCTTCAAACTTTGCAATTTCTGCATTATCTACATTTTGATGCTCGGTCATAAAAAACTTCCTCGTTAATCTGAGGCCATTATATAGGGGGAAATTAATAAATCGCAAAGATTTAGCGCCTGTAAATCTAAATAAATTGTGATAGCATGGTCTGGAAATAATAACTAAAGCTCTTAAGACGGCGGTTTGCCTCTTAATGAGTCAATACTGAAGGAATGTGAAATCAAATGACTGATCTCGCCAATGAAATTCTGCCAGTCAATATTGAAGATGAATTAAAAAATTCCTACCTAGATTATGCAATGAGTGTAATCGTAGGACGTGCATTGCCAGACGTACGTGACGGCTTAAAGCCAGTTCACCGCCGCGTTTTATTCGCAATGAACGAACTCAATAATGATTGGAATAAACCTTACAAGAAATCAGCACGTGTTGTTGGTGATGTAATCGGTAAATACCACCCACATGGCGACAGCGCGGTATATGACACCATCGTTCGTATGGCGCAGCCTTTCTCATTACGCTATATGCTTGTTGACGGCCAAGGTAACTTTGGTTCTGTTGACGGTGACTCTGCGGCAGCAATGCGTTATACGGAAGTCCGTATGGCGAAAATGTCACATGAATTATTAGCTGACTTAGAAAAAGAAACGGTTGATTACGTACCTAACTACGACGGTACTGAGCAAATTCCTGACGTATTACCTACAAAAGTACCTAACTTATTAGTAAACGGTTCTTCAGGTATCGCGGTTGGTATGGCAACGAACATTCCGCCTCATAACTTAACAGAAGTTATCAATGGCTGTTTAGCGCTTATTCAAAACCCTGATATGTCAATTGCTGATCTTATTGAATATATCCCAGGTCCGGATTTCCCGACTGCGGCGATTATCAATGGTAAAAAAGGCATTGAGCAAGCGTACCTAACAGGTCGTGGTAAGGTATATATCCGTGCTCGTGCTGAAATCGAAGTTGACGAAAAAACCGGTCGTGAAACAATCATCGTTCACGAAATCCCTTATCAAGTTAACAAAGCACGTCTTATCGAAAAGATCGCAGAGCTTGTTAAAGATAAGAAGATTGAAGGTATTAGCGCACTACGTGACGAATCAGATAAAGACGGTATGCGTATCGTTATCGAAATCAAACGTGGTGATGTTGGTGAAGTAATCTTAAACAACCTATATGCACAAACTCAGTTACAAACTGTGTTTGGTATGAACATGGTTGCACTTGATAATAACCAACCTAAGTGTTTCAACTTAAAAGAAATGCTTGAAGCGTTTATCATTCACCGCCGCGAAGTGGTAACACGTCGTACAGTATTTGATTTACGTAAAGCCCGTGACCGCGCTCATACGCTTGAAGGCTTAGCAATTGCCCTTGCGAATATCGACCCAATTATCGAACTTATTCGTAAGTCACCAACACCAGCAGAAGCAAAAGCTGCATTAACAGCACGTTCTTGGGAACTAGGTACTGTTAAAGCAATGCTTGAAAAAGCAGGTGAAGATAACGTAGCACGTCCTGATTGGTTAGCCGCTGATTTAGGTATCCGTGACGGTCAGTACTATTTATCTGAGCAACAAGCACAAGCTATTCTAGACCTACGTTTACACAAATTAACGGGTCTTGAGCACGAGAAGATCTTAGACGAGTACCAAACACTTCTAGATCTAATTGCTGAGCTTTTACACATTCTTTCAAGCCCAGAGCGTCTAATGGAAGTTATCCGCGACGAGCTAGTAGAAATCAAAGAGCAATATGGTGACGAACGTCGTACTGAAATCAGTGCAGCTGCTCACGATATTAGCCTTGAAGACCTAATCAATGAAGAAGACGTTGTTGTAACGCTTTCTCACGAAGGTTACGTTAAGTATCAACCATTAACTGACTACGAAGCACAGCGTCGTGGTGGTAAAGGTAAATCAGCAACGAAGATGAAAGATGAAGACTTCATCGAACGTCTATTAGTTGCCAATACTCACGATACAATTCTGTGCTTCTCAACGGCAGGTCGTTTATATTGGTTGAAAGTATATCAATTACCATTAGCAAGCCGTGCAGCGCGTGGTAAGCCAATTGTTAACTTATTACCACTTGAAGCTGATGAGCGTATCACTGCTATCTTACCAGTACGCGAGTACGAAGAAGATAAGTACATCTTCATGGCAACGGCATTTGGTACAGTTAAGAAAACACCACTGACTGCGTATAGCCGTCAACGTGCAAGCGGCATCATCGCGGTTAACCTAAATGAAGGCGATAGCCTAATTGGTGTTGATATCACTGATGGCACGAATGAAATCATGCTATTCACTGATGCTGGTAAAGTTGTTCGCTTTAAAGAAGCTGAAGAGTCAGAAGTTGTTGATGAAAACGGTAACCCAGTTCTAGATGAAAATGGTAACCCAGAAATCCGCTTCAAAGGTGTACGTCCAATGGGCCGTACAGCAACAGGTGTTCGTGGTATTAAGATGGCTGACGACCAACGCGTTGTCTCGTTAATCGTACCTAAGTCAGATGGCGCAATCTTAACTGTGACAGAAAACGGTTATGGTAAGCGTACTGCACTTGAAGATTACCCATCGAAGAGCCGTGCAACACAAGGTGTTGTATCAATCAAAGTAAGCGAGCGTAATGGCGCTGTGGTTGGTGCAGTACAAGTTGACGAAAACGACGAAATCATGATCATCTCTAATCGCGGTACACTTGTACGTACGCGTGTAAACGAGGTTTCTACGGTTGGTCGTAATACTCAGGGCGTTATTTTGATACGAACTATTGACGAAGAGCAAGTAGTTGGTTTACAACGTATCGAAGAAATCGAAGTTGATGAGCTAGAAGCCATCGAAGGCGAGGCCGTTGAAGTAGTCGATACAAATACTGAAGAAACGGGTGATAACCCACCTTCAGAATAACATTGATTTAAAAAGCGGCTTCGGCCGCTTTTTTTATCCGCACTATAATTACTGGAATGAGGCAAAGTAATGACTAAATATAATTTTTGTGCAGGACCGGCAATGTTACCGCCGGCAGTTATGCAAAAAGCACAAAAAGAGTTTATTGATTGGCAAGGTTTAGGTGTTTCTGTGATGGAAATCAGCCATCGCAGCAGTGACTTTTTAGCACTGACCGCTAAATGTGAAGCAAGCTTACGCCGCTTAATGAATATTAGCGATGAGTTTGAAGTGTTATTTATGCACGGTGGTGGCCGTGGTCAATTTAGTGCGGTTCCTTTGAACCTTCATCTTGATGGTAAGCCTGCTGTGTACTGTGAAAACGGTGTATGGTCTAAAGGTGCCACTGAAGAAGCTGCAAAATTCACGACTGTTCAAAGCATTAATGTACGTGATGATGAACAGCAAAATGGCCAGTTTTCTATTAAACCAGCGAGCAGCTGGGAATTACCTGCGGATGCGTCATACATTCACTATTGCCCGAATGAAACCGTCGACGGCATAGAAATTTTTGAAGTACCTTCACACCCATCTGCACCGATTGTCGCTGATATGTCATCGACTATTTTATCGCGCGAGTTTGACGTAAATCAGTTCGACCTAATTTACGCGGGTGCACAAAAGAATATCGGCCCGTCTGGTTTATCGATTGTTATTGTTCGTAAAACGCTCCTTGAGCGCGAAGGTCTTGCAAAGCCGGGCATACTTGATTATGCCTTAGAAGCAAAACAAGGCAGCATGTATAACACACCACCGACATTTGCGTGGTACTTAGCTGCTGAAGTGTTCGAATGGCTTGAAGCAAACGGTGGCGTTAAAGCGATGGAAGAGCAAAACATCGCAAAAGCAGAACTACTTTATAACTTTATTGATAGTTCAGCGTTTTATAGCAATAAAGTTGCTAAACATTGCCGTTCGCGTATGAACGTGCCGTTTTGGCTAAATGATGAATCACTGAATGATAAATTCATCAGTGAATCAAAAGAAGCTGGCCTATTAGCCCTTGAAGGCCACCGCATTGTGGGTGGCATGCGCGCGAGTATCTACAATGCGATGCCGCTTGAAGGTGTTCAAGCGTTGGTTGATTTTATGGATAAATTCGCCAAGGAGAACAGCTAATTATGGAACAGCTTCGTCTTGAACCTATCTCTAAAGTAAATGGCAGTGTGACACTGCCTGGCTCAAAAAGCTTATCAAACCGTATCTTGTTACTAGCGGCACTGGCAGAGGGCACAACGGTTGTTGAAAACCTACTAGACAGTGATGATATTCGCCACATGCTAGGTGCGTTAAAACTGCTAGGTGTGAATGTTACCCTAAATGAAGACAAAACAGTGGCAACTGTAGAAGGTGTTGCTGGTCAATTCAAAACGCCAAGTGAGCCACTGTTCTTAGGTAATGCTGGTACGGCTTATCGTCCTCTTACAGCGGTGTTAGCGGCGGTAGAAGGCGAATACCAGCTAGTGGGTGAGCCACGTATGGAAGAGCGCCCAATCGGCCATTTGGTTGATGCTCTGCAAGCACTTGGCGGTGATGTTGAATACCTTAAACATAAAGACTATCCACCACTGGCCATTAAAGGCGGCAAAATCAATGGTGGACAAGTTGAAATTGATGGCAGTATTTCAAGTCAGTTCTTAACTGCACTATTAATGGCAGCGCCATTATTTAATGGTGACACAGAAATTACCATTAAAGGCACGCTGGTATCAAAGCCTTACATTGATATTACCCTTGATGTAATGAAGCGTTTTGGTGTGACTGTAAGCCATGATAACTACCAAACATTTTACGTTAAAGGCTGTCAGCAGTACCAAGCACTTGAGCGTATTATGGTTGAAGGCGATGCTTCAAGTGCCTCTTATTTTGTTGCGGCGGCTGCAATAGCGGGCGGCGAAATAGAAATTAATGGGGTAGGTGCGGCATCTGTTCAAGGTGACATTGGTTTTGCCAAAGTGATGGAGCAAGTGGGCGCTAAAATTGATTGGTACGATGAAAAGCTGGTGGTTCGTAAAGGCGAGCTGAACGCAGTGGATATTGATGCTAATGCAATTCCTGATGCGGCAATGACGCTGGCCACTGTTGCGTTATTCGCAAAAGGTAAAACAGCAATTCGTAATATTTATAACTGGCGCGTAAAAGAAACAGATCGCTTGTATGCCATGGCGACTGAGCTTCGTAAAGTCGGCGCAGAGGTTGTTGAAGGGGAAGATTTCATCGAAATTACACCACCTGAGACATTCAACGATGTCGCAATTGACACCTATAACGATCACCGCATTGCCATGTGTTTTGCAATGGTTGCCGTTGGCGGAAAGCCAATAACCATTAACGATCCTAAGTGTACATACAAAACTTTTCCAACGTTTTTCAAAGTACTAGAGTCTGTCTCAAGTCAATAAAACAGAAGAAAATATAAAAAGTTACATTCTAAATGCGGATCTATTTCAAGAACTGGCGTATAATGTCGCGGTTTTATTTTGGTGTGCATTGCAGGAGGTTATAAATGCAGGCGTTATCAATGCCCGTAATCACCATCGATGGCCCAAGTGGTTCAGGTAAAGGAACTGTTTGTCGCTTGTTAGCCGAGAAATTAGGTTGGGATGTATTAGACAGCGGTGCGATTTATCGTGTGCTGTCACTTGCAGCGCTTCATCATCAAATTGAATTAGATAATGAAGATGCGCTAGTGCCGCTAGCTGCAAACTTAGATGTACAGTTTTTGGTCGATAGCCAAACGCACACATCTAAAATTGTCTTGGAAGGCGAAGACGTCACAACCACAATTCGTAATGAAGAAGTCGGTGCTGCGGCATCTAAAATTGCTGCATTACCACGGGTGAGAGAAGCATTATTACGTCGTCAACGTGCGTTTCGTACTGAGAGCGGCCTAATTGCCGATGGTCGTGATATGGGCACGGTTGTGTTCCCAGATGCACCATTAAAGATTTATTTAACCGCAACGGCTGAAGAGCGTGCTCGTCGTCGCTTTGCTGAGTTGAACGAACGCGGTCTTGATGTTACACTAAGTGGTCTACTAGAGGACATAAAAGCTCGCGATCACCGTGATATGACACGTGAAGTTGCGCCGCTTGTTCCTGCAGAAGACGCCATTGAAATCGATACTAGCGAGTTCAATGCATTGCAAGTGTTTGATAAAGTTGTAACTTTAATCGACGAAGCCGTACTTGCAGGTAAGCTTCCAAAAGCTAAAAAGTAATTTATTAAGGTGCCGGCAGGAAGCCAGTGCTATTTTAACAACCCCATGCAGCATGGTTGCTAATTGGTTATTTAATTATTTAGAGACGTATAATGTCAGAAAATTTTGCGCAGTTATTTGAAGAAAGCCTAAAGGGTTTTGAAGCAGAGCAAGGCTCTATCGTTAAAGGTACAGTTATCTCAATCGAGAACAACATCGTACTTGTTGATGCTGGTCTTAAATCTGAGAGTGCAATCCCTGCTGAGCAATTCAAAAATGCTGCTGGTGAACTAGAAGTTGCTGTTGGCGACGAAGTAGATGTAGCTTTAGACGCAATCGAAGACGGTTTCGGTGAAACTATCCTTTCTCGTGAGAAAGCGAAGCGTCACGAAGCGTGGATCCGCTTAGAAAAAGCATGTGAAGAGCAAGAGACTGTTACTGGTGTTATCAACGGTAAAGTTAAAGGCGGTTTCACTGTTGAAGTTGATTCAATCCGTGCATTCTTACCTGGTTCACTTGTTGATGTTCGTCCAGTACGTGACACAACTCACCTTGAAGGTAAAGAGCTTGAGTTCAAAGTAATCAAGCTTGACCAAAAACGTAACAACGTTGTTGTTTCTCGCCGTGCAGTTATCGAATCAGAAAACTCACAAGAGCGTGAAGAGCTTCTTGCTAACCTTGTTGAAGGTCAAGAAGTTAAAGGTATCGTTAAGAACCTTACTGACTACGGTGCGTTCGTTGACCTTGGTGGTGTTGACGGTCTACTACACATCACAGACATGGCGTGGAAGCGTGTTAAGCACCCTTCAGAAATCGTTAATGTTGGCGACGAAATCGCAGTTAAAGTTCTTAAATTCGACAAAGATAAAACTCGTGTATCTCTAGGTCTTAAACAACTTGGCGAAGATCCATGGGCAGCTATCGCTGGTCGTTACCCAGAAGGTTCTAAGCTTTCTGGTCGTGTAACTAACCTTACTGACTACGGTTGTTTCGTTGAAATCGAAGAAGGCGTAGAAGGTCTAGTACACGTTTCTGAAATGGATTGGACTAACAAGAACATCCACCCTTCAAAAGTTGTTTCACTAGGTGACACTGTTGAAGTTATGGTTCTTGAAATCGACGAAGAGCGTCGTCGTATTTCTCTTGGTCTTAAGCAATGTATTGCTAACCCATGGCAAGAATTTGCTCGTCTACAAAACAAAGGCGACCAAGTTACTGGTAAGATCAAATCAATCACTGACTTCGGTATCTTCATCGGTCTTGAAGGCGGTATTGACGGTCTTGTTCACCTTTCAGACATTTCTTGGAACACGCCAGGCGAAGAAGCTGTACGTGAATTCAAGAAAGGCGACGAAATCACTGCTATCGTATTACAAGTTGACCCAGAGCGTGAGCGTATCTCTCTAGGCGTTAAACAAATCGAAGCTGACCCATTCAATAACTACCTGGACGCAAACAAAAAAGGTGCTATTGTTAAAGGTAAAGTGACTGAAGTTGATGCGAAAGGCGCAACTGTTGAGCTAATCGAAGGCGTTGAAGGTTACATCCGTGTAGCTGATATCGCTCAAGAGCGCGTTGAAGATGCTACTACTGTAGTTTCTGTAGGCGACGAAATCGAAGCGAAATACGTTGGTGTTGATCGTAAGAACCGCACTTTAAGCTTATCTGTTAAAGCTCTTTTCGAAGCAGAAGAGAAAGAAGTACTAGAGAAGCTTAAGAAAGAAGAGCCAGCGTTCGAAAACGCTATGGCTGCAGCATTCAAAAATGCTCAAAAAGACTAATATCTAGTCTTTTAAAATTGGAAGGGCAGTTTTGCCCTTCCTTTACCACTCTTTAAGGAAACGCTATGACTAAGTCAGAATTGATAGAACAACTTGCCGAGCAACACGCACACATCCCTGTGAAAGATGTTGAAAATGCCGTTAAAGAAATTCTTGAACAAATGGCCGGCTCATTATCTAGCTCAGATCGCATCGAGATCCGTGGCTTTGGAAGTTTCTCATTGCATTATCGTTCTCCTCGCACAGGTCGTAATCCAAAGACTGGCGAAACAGTTGAGTTAGACGGTAAGCACGTACCACATTTTAAACCAGGTAAAGAATTACGTGACCGCGTAAATGCGAGTATTGCCTAGTTTTATACAGGAGTAGTTACTTGTTTAGGGTATTAAAAATCGTATTAATTGCGCTGTGTTTATTTATTGCGTTTGTACTTGGTTCACAGAATCCACAATTGGTGCAAATCAATTATTTAATCGCGAGTAATACTTTGCCCCTAGCTGTTGTAATAAGTATCTGCTTTATTTTAGGTGTCGCAATTGGTTGTTTTATAAGCTTTACACTGTTTTCTCAGTTAAAGTGGCAAAATTATCGTTTAAAAAAGAAATTAGCGCCTGAAAAAAACAATAAAAAGCTTGTTGCTAATAAAGACACCTAATCATGATTGAGCTTCTGTTTTTACTTTTACCCGTTGCAGCCGGTTACGGTTGGATAATGGGTAAAAACAGCGCTAAAAACCAAGCTCATCAGCTTAATCGCCAAATTACCTCTGAATATTCTAAAGGCCTTAAATTTCTCTTAGACAGAGAAGAAGACCAAGGCTTAGAGCACCTTATTAATCTACTCGAAGTTGCCGCTGATTCTGTTGAACACTATTCTACGCTTGCAACTATGTTCCGCCGCCGTGGCGAACTTGACCGCGCGATTAAAATTCATGAGCTGCTATTAAAACATCCAAGTCTTGATGAGCAACAAGCTGCAACCAGCCGCTTAGAACTTGCTGAAGATTACATTATGGCAGGCTTGTTAGATGGTGCAGAAGAGCATTTAGTATGGCTTGTTAAGGCAGGCTATAAAGAAGCGTTAGAGCCAATTATTAATCTTTATTCACAAACCCGTGAATGGGAAAAGGGCATTAACATGTACGAGGCCCACAGTGAGTTGTTCACTAAACCTCAGCATGTAAAAGCGATTGCCAATTTTTACTGTGAAGCAGCCTTACAAGATAACGATACGCAAATTATGCGTAAAGCCATTAGCTTAAACCACAAAGCCATTCGCCCACTGTATGAGCTTGGCCACAGCGCTTTTACTAAAGAAGATTATGTAAAAGCAATTTACTATTGGCGCGAGCTTATTAGCCAATTCACGTTTTTTGCGCCGGTATTTATTGAAGAATTAGCACTGAGCTATCAAAAGCTTAATTTAACGCATCAGTTTTACGAATTACTCAATGAACTGCTCGATAAAGGTGGCGTATTAATAAAAATAAAACACTGCCAAGCTTTACTTGAGCAAGGCCATATAGAGCAAGCAATCAAATTTTTAACGGATAGTTTAAAGCGTCATCCAACTATTCGTGGCTTTAGCTTTTTATTACAGCTACTTGCCAAACAAAACAACGATATTAAAGATGTACTCGATCAAATTGATAAGCTAGTTACGTCTTATATCGCAACCAAACCTGATTTTCAGTGCCAACACTGTGGCTTTACCAGTCATACCATTTATTGGGTATGTCCATCTTGTAAGCACTGGGAAACAATTGTTCCAAGCCGTGGCATAGACGGTTTTTAATTCATATTAGTCCATTAGTTTTTAGGAAAGTTATGTCTGTCGAAGATTCAAAAAAAGTATTAATTGCCCTTGATTATGATGATCAACAAACAGCTCTAGCGTTTGTAAAGCAATTATCGCCTGATACGTGTCGCCTTAAAGTAGGCAAAGAAATGTTCACGTATTTTGGTCCTAGCTTTGTTAAGGAACTAATCGACTTAGGTTTTGATGTATTCTTAGACCTAAAATTTCACGATATTCCAAACACAGTGGCTAAAGCTGTAACAGCAGCTGCAAAAATGGGTGTGTGGATGGTTAACGTACATGCCTCTGGCGGCGTTGAAATGATGACTAAAGCAAAACAAGCTTTAGAGCAGTTTGGTGATGATGCTCCATTACTGATTGCAGTAACTGTACTAACCAGTATGGATGCCGCAGAGCTAACTCGTTTAGGTGTAGATAAAACGCCAGAAGAGCAAGTAATTTACTTAGCAAAGCTTGCCAAAGAATCAGGCCTTGATGGGGTAGTGTGCTCAGCACAAGAAGCGAAAAAGCTAAAAGCAGAACTAGGCGCAGACTTCAAACTGGTTACTCCAGGTATTCGCCCAGCAGGCAGCGATGCCGGCGACCAAAAGCGCATCATGACACCAAAACAAGCCGTTGAAGATGGCAGCGACTATTTAGTTGTAGGCCGCCCAATCACTCAATCGGCAGACCCAGTTGCGACACTAAAAGAAATTAACGACTCACTAAAATAACCTCGTTATTTAAAATAGTCTCTATCGAGCATTGTAGGCACGGTTTATATCGCGCTATATACAATGCTCTTTTTGTTTGTGGCAATTTCCCTAGGTTATCTGCATTTGAGAATTAGCTAATCAAACTCGTTTTTGGACAAAAATGAGTTAGAGTATTTAATCAGTAACGCCCGCATTTGCGGCTGGTTTGGAGCGCAGCGGAAAACCAGTCCGCCAACTTGCGCTTGTTATACGTTCACTTTGAATTCTTTTCCGTGGCTATTTTTACGGCCTTTTCAAGGCTATCAGTTATTGTATCGGCAAGGTTGCCGCTATTAGACTCCATATCTTTTCTTGAAAATGCGCTGCTTCCACTGATATTCCAGTTTTCAAAGGCTTCTTTTAGTTGTTCCCACTCTGCATCTGCTCCATATGCATCTAGGTAAAATTCTCCAAATTTAATGGCATGCAACCTTTCGCCACTTTTCAGAGATTCATGCATAAACGAGTTGCTAAGGATAAATGCATATCTTGAAAGCGCCCCAAAAAGGCTTACAACAATAAGACCACGGAAAAGAGAATACAGGTAGTACGAAAGGCTACTGTTTGATGCCTGATGAAATAAATCTGCACTTGTTACCATTGTATAAATTGCAAAGCCAATCGCGAAAACAATGGAGAAAGCCCCTAATATCGCCCAATTTCTAGAAACATCATGGAATTTTGATTCCTTTTTACTAAGTAGCTGAAGTGCTGAATCTACGAATTTTTGTGATTTTGATTCGATAGATTTTCGGCTTTCCTCACGATACCGCTCTTTTTCGCGCTCGGCCTCAATAAGAAGATTTTTAAGCTCTGTTTCTTTCTGAAGAAGCTCTTTCTGCAGCGATTCTCGCATTTCTTCTGTTTCTTCGAATCGCCTAGCGAATTGGCGCTCCATATCCTTTTGCCGGGCATACAACTCTCTCTCCCGATTTTCAATAAGCTGATCCCTTTCGCTGAGTTCTTTTCTAAAATATTTCTCTCTTTCAATCTGCTCTTCTTTCAGGCGATTTTTATATTCCTCTAGCTCATGCTCTCTTGCCCTCAACATCTCCCTATAGTTTGAAAGCTCAGTCTCCCGTTCTTGGAGTTCAGAGTATATTGCCCTTTCTTTCATCATGCGATCACGTTTCTCTTTTTCGACGTATTCCATCATTTCTTCATTCATTTTAATTCTACCTGATGATCCATAGCCGCAAGGACGTATAACGCCTTACTAATGGGCGCATAAATGCTTGACTAAAATTAGCGACGAAGGAGCACAAGCCAAGCGTTTTGCGTCCTTTTGAGTAACATGTTATAAGTAGCCTAACTGAACCATTCCTGTCTTTTTTAGGAAAGCTGAGCCTAAAATAAATGGTCTGTGATACCCTGTTTTAGCATCTTCTGGCTGCTTTGGATCGATTAACATTATGCATTTATGGGCTGGGTGCTCTCCGCGTTTAAATAATAAATCTGCATGAGCCTCAGCTGTGCAATCCAAAATAGTACCGTCAGAAAGAGTTAACCAAACATGGGCTTTAATTGGTTCGTGAATATTGGTACTTTCTAGCTCTTTATTAATACTTTCATCTGACATTTCACAATAGATGTAATCATCCCAATACCGATCACCTATTGTGATATAGCTATCTATATTTAAGTCGGATTTTAGGTGGCTTTGAAGCATTAAGTGTACGGGAGTACATTTACTAGCTAGGTCTGAAGATGTAACGTAACCATAATGATTCAAAGCTTCTGCACACAACTGAAAAATGTTCTGTTTAACATCAATAGGCAAATCAGCTGTTAGTGGAAGTGGAGAGAAATCTAATTTTAGACCAAGTTTTTCAGTTCTATCGAGTGCTTCTACTAATCTTTTTCTATAATTCAATTTGAAAATCCTTTTATCGAACCTAGCTCTAAATTTTGAGCTACTTATAACGCCCCAATAATAAGTGAACCAAATGCTGGCGGGCGATTTGCTCAGCAAATGGCATGACATGCCTTGGTGAATCTGATTAATTGGCTTGTTATGTTTTCCTGTTGCTCTCTATCTTTTTGTATTTAATAAAACAAACTAAAAACGCAACAATACAACCAATTTTGAAAACCAATAAGCTAAATGGGCGCCACCATGCACCTGTTTGCGCCTCAATAATGTCGGATACACCGAAAGCTACAAATGCAATTGATGCTATAAGGCTCGTTCTAAAATTAGCATCTGATTTACCTAGCTTAAAAGCATGCACCAATAGGCATAAGGCGATAATAAACCAGAACAAAGATTCCGCATAATTAAACTCTGCAATGTCCATATAACCTCATTTAGCTATTCGTAAATTTAGATGCCAAGAATTGAAGAAAACATAACACCTCAATAATGGGCGTAAAAATGCTTGGCTACAATTAGCGAAGAATGAGCGCAAGCCAAGCGTTTTGCGTCCTTTTGAGTAACTTGTTATGTCTCGTTTTCTATCGACTCTACTTTAGTATTCAATATTTTTCGCATCATTATCAACGAAAATTTAACACCGTCCTTTTCTGAAAGAATATCATTTAAGTAGATCTTATTGTCTGCATATAGTTTTGGAAAATTTATGCTCATATATGTCATTTGCTTTTTCTCGGCCTCCCAAAACCTATACTTTATTTCCTGATGCCCTGCGTATTTCTTCAGGAAGCGGTCAATGGTTAAACCTTCTTTATGCCAATTGACTAAGTCTTTAGTTAACCAAACGTCATTCCAACTCTCGAACAGAGGAAAGTGAGCAAATATATTTCTAACAAATTTAAACAATGGCCCACCAATTTCAGACTCCATAGGTGGTCTTTGTTTTTTGATCTCTTCTAAAACATATTTAAAAGGCTCGTACGCTAGCAATTCTGCGTAAACAGAAAACAAACTATTTACTATACTAAATCGATACCAATCGTCTTTATCCCAAAACGAGTCTTTAATAATTTCGTCTGAGAGGTCGTAAAACCTGTTGTAAGCAAGACTTAAAAAAGCTTCTTCTTGTGGTGTTGGTCGCAAATCCATGCAAGAGAACTCCGAGAGACATAACGCCCGCGTCACAGGCCGTGGAACTGGCGGTGCTTTTGCGCAAGCAAAAGCGGTGACAGTTGCTGAAGGTCATGTGGACGCGCTTGTTAGGTGTATTACCATTTTCGTTCAAAATTAGAGCGAACTGTCGTGGAAATGTACGAATTAAGACCGTGACCTTGTATTGCTAATGCCTTCATTCTTTCTACGACAGCAGCTCCCGGTCTACGGCTAGTATATAGATAGTTACGCCATCTACCCGACATAAACCTTACTGTAATTGAGTCACCATCGATTTCATACGCTTCGACATTAGAGTTTCCATTGATGTTTCTATATGGCGTCATTTCAAATTCCCTCTCACATTTTGATTATTGGACTCAGACCTATTCGGCACCTAACGCTTTGCTAAAGGGCAATTTACTGTTGGCTATACTTGCGCGAAGCGCAAAGCCAACTGTTAATTGTCCCAGTGAGTTTACGAACGAACTTGAGCAACTTGTTATAAGCCATTAGTTGCCACTCTTTGCCCGCAATGAATACAAACAATTGAACCCGAAAACCAGCGCCAGACTACTTTATCCCAGCTACCACTTGATGCTGGATGTGGCTTTTGAAAACCTTGAACAGTTAAGCATTTATTGCAATGTGGGCATCGGTTAAAAAATGCCAAAACAATATGAATTAAAACTGCGCAAAGAAATGCGCTGAACAAATAAACCAAATGGCTGGCACTTGCTTCAGGTTCAGAAAACATTTTCCCATAAGCCAATGATACAAAGAAAACTAGCAAAAGTGCCCAAGCCAAAAATACGCTTAACACATCAAGTTTTCCAATTATCGATTTCATCACCGAACTTCCTTTGGCTTATAACATGTTTATAGCGAGCTAATCCCTCGTTTTTCTTATTAGATTATTTTTAACAAACTTGTTAACTAATTACCAGTGTTATTAAAATTTAGGAGTTCTCGCTTTTACCTCAGGATAAAAACGAGCGATTGGGTCGTTTTCTTGACTATACGAGCGACTGAGCTAAAACTGTATATATATACAGCCTCATTTCAAAGGAATGAAAACTCGCTCTCCTTATTTAAACTACATTGCAGACTATATGCTCACTCGTCAGTATTCATTAAGAACAATTAATGCTTATTTAGGTTGGATCGCAAAATTTATTCACTTTCACAACAAACGTCACCCAAGCTCAATGGGAGATGCAGAAGTCAAAGCGTTTTTAGACCATATTGTATTAAAACGTAATATGTCACCTAGAACACAAAGTGCAGCTTTAAATGCGCTGGCTTTTTTATATAAACATATTGTCAAAAATGAGCTTTCTTTAAACTTGAATTTTGCACGAAGTAATCGACAACCCAAGCTGCCTGTAGTGATGACGCCTGATGAAGTAAAGCAATTGATGAGTCATCTTTCCAAGCGATATTACTTAATCACGGGGTTAATGTATGGAAGTGGTTTGCGTGTGATGGAAGCGGTGCAATAGCGAGTAAAGGACATTGATTTTGATTACAAATGCATTCAAATTTGGAATGGAAAAGGCAACAAGCATCGTATAGTTACTCTTGCAACGGAGTTGATCCCATTACTTAGAAATCAAATTTTGCAAGTTGAAGAATATTTAAGATTAGATTTACAAAACGAGCGATACGCAGGTGTGTGGATGCCCAACGCTTTAACTCGTAAATATCCCTCAGCTAATAAATCACTAGCGTGGCAATACTTATTTCCTTCCTACAAATTAAGTGATGACCCAGAAACTGGCGAGATACGTCGCCACCATTTCCACCCTACATGTGTTAGAAAAGCGATTAAAAAAGCATTAAAGCAAACCAATATTACAAAGGTTATTACGCCTCATACCTTGCGCCATTCATTTGCAACGCAGCTATTGCAAAGTGGCGCCGATATTCGCACCGTTCAAGCACAATTGGGCCATTCTGATGTCAAAACCACACAGATTTACACCCATGTTTTACAACAAGGAGCAAACGGTGTTGTAAGCCCATTAAGCAAAATTTTCTAGCTATAATTAAAGATGCGTTAACTTATCATTCAATGTGTAGGGCTTGGACCGTTTCTTGATTGCTCAAAGCAGCAGTTAGAGCATTTAACCTAACTTATTTTGGGGCAAGAATGAGTTAAACCAAGAAGCAGGTTATGGAACAATACCGACTTTCACTTTTAAATGAATAATACTCAAAATAACGTTAGAAAACTTATAGCACCCGTACGTTAAAGCTATAAACCAATAAAAATAAAAAAAGAGTAAAGCGTTCACTTTACTCTTTCAGATAATTCAATATCTTGTTGACTCGCAACTCGCAACTCCCCACGCCACAGCAGAACTCCGCACACCCCTCGCACCGCCGGATGCCGTCGTCCGGTGGCAAAAAGAAAGTGGAGGGGGGGGGGGGGGGGGGGGGG